>NZ_JBLKSS010000126.1:0-28434 GCF_047607725.1 Sodalis sp. (in: enterobacteria)
TATCATCGCCGGATTATCCATGATCTGACAGCCGTCCCTTATAGGATGCGGGTTCACTAGGCATCGTAGTGGAACATATTCTTACCGGGCCGTACAACAAACCCACCAATAATTCAAGACGTCCTCCACGGGGCGCTTACCCAGCAACGCCATCAGCGCCGGCTGCGTCGCGAGGCAGGCTTGTTCAAACGCCAGCGCTTCGTCAAGGGAACACAATGCGCCCTCCCCCGGCAACGGCGCCGTCAGGGAGAGCTCCCCCGCCGCCAGCCGCGCGGTCAGCGCCGGCATCTCCGCCGTGCTTGCCACAAACCAGCTACCTCGGCCGGTCAATTGCAGGGCGTCACCGTTCAGCAGGCGCGCCGGCCTCAACTGCGCCAAACGCTGGCTGACCACCTGATTGAACAACGCGCAGCGGACGGCGGAAAGGGTAAAGCTGCGTTTGCTGCGGTCTTTGATACGCAGTTCGTTATTCGCCCAGCGCAGCGCCAGCGTCAGATTATTGCCCTGATGGCCGAACCGCTGATAGCCGAAATAGTTCGGCACCCCTTGGTCACAGATGCGGTTCAGCCGCACCTCAACGTCCTCACCATCGCTTATCTCACGTAGCGTCAGAGTAAAGGCGTTGCCCTTGAGGGCGCCAATACCCAACTTACGCCGGTGGCGGGCGACGGCGAGGATATCGCAGCCGGCGAGCTGGAATGCCGCGAAGTCGGGATCGCTTTTGCCGGGCAGATGCAGGCAAAACCATTGTTCGGTGACGGCGTGGCGATCTTTTAGCCCGGCGTAACTGACCGCGCGGGCGGGGATCCCGGCGAACGCCGCCAGCGCCTCGGCGACGTAGGGCGTGTTGTAGCCGGTTTTACGCAGGTACACCAGCACATGCTCCCCTTCGCCATCGGGCGCGAAACCAAGCTGCTCGTGCACCTGGAAATCCGCCGCCTCGGCCTTAACGCGACCGGTCGCGGCGGGCTTGCCGAGCAGCCAGTGCAGCCGATGATAGTCCAGGGCGTCGGTCATGCCGTCCGGACCAGTAGCGCCACCGCCTCGCAGGCGATGCCTTCGCCGCGGCCGGTAAAGCCCAGCCGTTCGGTCGTGGTCGCCTTGACGTTGATATCATCCATATGGCAGCCGAGGTCTTCGGCGATATGCACGCGCATTTGCGGAATATGCGGCGCCATCTTCGGCGTCTGGACGATAAGGGTAATGTCCAAGTTGCCCAGACGGTACCCCTTGGCCGCAATCCGCCGCCAGGCTTCGCGCAATAGCGCACGGCTGTCGGCCCCTTTATAGGCCGGATCGGTATAGGGAAACAATTTGCCGATATCGCCGAGGGCGGCGGCGCCCAGCAGGGCATCGGTCGCGGCGTGCAGCGCGACGTCGCCATCGGAATGCGCCAGCAGGCCCTGCGGATAAGGGATACGCACACCGCCGATGATAAGCGGGCCTTGGCCGCCGAACTGGTGCACGTCGAAACCGTGTCCGATACGCATTTACGCGCTCTCCGTATTAGCCAATTGAGAAAAAAAGAAGCGGGCCAGCGCCAAATCTTCCGGGCGGGTCACTTTGATGTTGTCCGCGCGCCCCGGCACCAGCAGCGGCGCGTAGCCGCAATACTCCAGCGCCGAGGCTTCATCGGTCACCGTCACCCCTTCCGCCAGCGCACGCTCCAGACAGTTCTTCAGCAGATCGCGCGCGAACAGCTGCGGCGTCAGCGCATGCCATAAATCCTCGCGCTCGACGGTACTCGCGATAATGTCCGTGCCGGCGCGGGCGCGTTTCATGGTGTCGCGCACCGGCGACGCCAGCAGCCCGCCCACGTCGGTGTGCGCCGTAATCGCCAGCAGGCGGCGCAAATCGTCTTGATGCAGGCAGGGACGCGCGGCGTCATGCACCAGCACCCAGGATGCAGCACGCACGCGGCACAGCGCGGCCATGACCGAGTCGGCGCGCGCCACGCCGCCGGTGACCACGCGCACCCGCGGATCGGCGGCCACCGGAAGTTGGTGATACCAGCGATCCGCGGGGCTTATCGCCACGATCGCCTCGCGGATGCAGGGTTGGCACAGCAGCGCGTCGATAGCGTGCTCAAGCAGGGTTTTGTCGCCGATGGTGAGATATTGTTTGGGCAAGGCGGTCTGCATACGGCTGCCGATTCCGGCCACCGGCAATATGGCGATAACGTCAGGGACAGGTCCCACTGATAGGGTCATTATTGATTATCTTGCGTTGCGGGCGCCGCCGGCTGCCGTTTCGCCTGCTCCGGTACCAGGCGATAGAAGGTCTCGCCCGGCTTAATCATGCCAAGCTCGTTACGTGAGCGTTCCTCAATAGCTTCCTGGCCACCGTTGAGATCGTCAATTTCGGCGAACAGCTGATCGTTGCGCGCTTTGAGTTGCGCGTTATTGCTTTGTTGTGCCGCGACGTCGCTCTCGACGCGCACCAAGTCGTGCACGCCGTTTTTACCCAGCCACAGTGAATACTGCAGCCAGCCAAGCAATACTAATAATAGCAGCGTAAGTTTCCCCATCCCGCCCCCTGAATGACGGCATAATCATCCCATAACTTGCGGCCGGACTCCACACCAGCCGGCAAATAGCGCGGCAAAACCATCAAAAAGCCGGCGGTTCAGGGACTTTTTTACCGATTTTTTACGCTTTGTTACCGGACAGGGGGCTCACAGGCCCTTACCACCCCGAGAGAAAGGTGAACACCAGCCAAAACAGGCAGAACACCGACAGGCCGGTGACCAGCACCCGTCAGCCATAATTTGCCGCCGAGCAGCACGCTATAGACCACGCCCATCAACACACACACCGGCAGCAGCGCCAGAAAAAAAGGCCAGGTGTAAAGCAGGAAAAACAGGGCATTGGCGCCAAATTGCAGGATAGGCACGGCAAAAGCCAGCCAGTAAAAGATAAACCCGGCGATGCCGCCCCACAGGGCGTAAGGCGGCTCATCCCGGCGAAGCGTACGGTCAGGAGCAAGGCTGAATTTGAATGGGATAGCGCGTTTTATCTCGGTAACGTTCGGCATCAAGACCTGTCTCTGGCTGGTAATCGCCGGTGAAGGTTCCCATGTCGCCGGCAGCGCATTCAGGACTCGATAATAACGCGCTCATCCAGCAGATCTAATAAACGGCCGGTCAAATTTGTTACCAATTGTTCGCCGTCCAGATGCAAATCCGGCCGCGGCGGCGCCTCGTAAACCGCGTCGATACCGGTGAAATTACGCAGCTCGCCGGCGCGGGCTTTTTGGTACAAACCTTTGGGATCACGCGCCTCGCAAACGGCTAGCGGCGTATCGACAAACACTTCGATAAAGCGGCCGGCGGGCAGCATATCACGCACCAGCTGCCGCTCGGCGCGGTGGGGGGAAATGAAGGCCGTCAGCACAATAAGGCCGGCGTCCACCATCAGCCGCGCCACCTCGCCCACCCGGCGGATATTCTCGTGTCGGTCATCATCACCGAAGCCCAGATCGCGACACAAACCATGTCGCACGTTGTCGCCGTCCAACAGATAGGTACTTACGCCCCGCTGATGCAGCGCCTGCTCCAGCGCGCCGGCGAGGGTGGATTTGCCCGAGCCGGACAGGCCGGTAAACCACAACACCGCGCCCTGGTGCTTATGCAATGCCTCGCGATCCTGGCGGGTCACCGGCTGGGGGTGCCACACCACGTTTTCATTAAGCGGTAGCCCGGCGTCGGCGGCCATCATTTACCTCCCAGCAGGTCGCGCGCGCCCCAGTGGGGAAAATGGCGGCGCACCAGCGCGTTCAGCGCCAGCTCGAATTCACCGTAGGCGCCCGGTTCACGATAAACGTCCTGCAGCGGCTGGCGCACCATGCCGGCGCCGACGGTGACATTACTTAACCTGTCGATAAAAATCATGCCGCCGGTGGTCGGGTTATCGGCGTACTTCTCCAGGATCATCGGTTCATCAAACGCCAGCTCCACCAGGCCGATACCGTTCAGCGGCAGACTGTCCGCCACGCGTTGGGTCAGGGTGTTGATATCCACCTGATACTGAATATTGTCCACCCGCGCGCGGGTTTTCTTGCCGGCAATCTTGATATCGAAACTCTGGCCCGCCACCAGCGGCTGTTCGGTCATCCACACCACATCCACCTGGGCGTTTTGCACCGCCGTCAGCGTCTCGCTGGCGTCCACCAGCAGATCGCCGCGGCTAATATCCACCTCATCCGCCAGGACCAGGGTAACCGCTTCGCCGGCCCAGGCCTCGGGCAAATCGCCGTCAAAGGTCACGATGCGGCTGATAGTGGACGTTATGCCGGACGGCAGCACCTGTACCGCCTGCCCCACGCGCAATACCCCAGCCACCACGGTACCGGCGTAGCCGCGAAAATCCAGATTGGGGCGGTTGACGTACTGCACCGGGAAGCGCATCGGCTGCCGCTCGTTCAAGTTGACCACCTCCACCGTTTCCAGCACGTCCAACAGCGTGGGACCGGCATACCAGGGCATGTGGGTGGCCAGTGCGGCGACGTTATCGCCCTCCAGCGCCGACAGCGGCACGAAAGTGATGTTTAAATCTACCGGTAACTGTTCGGCGAAGCGCAGATAATCCTGGCGGATACTCTCGAATACCTGCTGGTCGAACGCCACCAGATCCATCTTGTTCACCGCCACCACCAAATGGCGGATGCCTAAAAGGGTGCTGATGAAGCTGTGGCGCCGGGTCTGGTCCAGCACACCTTTGCGCGCATCGATAAGCAGGATGGCCAGGTTGCAGGTTGAGGCGCCGGTGGCCATATTGCGGGTGTATTGTTCATGACCCGGCGTGTCGGCAATGATAAATTTACGTTTTTCGGTCGAAAAATAACGATGGGCGACATCGATAGTGATGCCCTGCTCGCGCTCGGCCTGCAGACCGTCCACCAGCAGCGCCAGATCGAGCTTTTCGCCCTGGGTGCCGAGGCGCTTGCTGTCGGTGTGCAGCGTCGATAGCTGATCCTCGTAGATTTGCCGGGTATCGTGCAGCAGGCGGCCGATCAGGGTGCTTTTGCCGTCATCGACGCTGCCGCAGGTCAAAAAACGCAGCAGGCTTTTATGCTGCTGGGCGTGCAGATACGCTTCTACCCCGCCCTGCTCGGCGATTTGTTGGGCTATAGCATTGTTCATGTCGATGGCTCCTTAAAAATAACCCTGACGCTTTTTCATTTCCATCGACCCGGACTGATCGCGATCGATAACCCGGCCCTGGCGCTCGCTGGTGGTGGACACCAGCATTTCCTCGATAATCTCAGGCAGGGTCTGCGCGCTCGACGCCACCGCGCCGGTCAGCGGCCAGCAGCCGAGCGTGCGAAAGCGCACCATACGCTGTTCAATCACTTCGCCCGGCTGCAGGTCGATACGGTCGTCGTCCACCATCATCAGCATGCCGTCGCGCTCCAGCACGGGCCGCTTCTTGGCCAGATACAGCGGTACGATTTCAATATTTTCCAGAAAAATGTATTGCCAGATATCGAGCTCGGTCCAGTTGGAGAGCGGGAAAACGCGAATGCTCTCCCCCTTGTTGATCTGGCCGTTATAGTTGTGCCACAGCTCCGGACGCTGGTTTTTCGGATCCCAGCGGTGAAAGCGGTCGCGGAACGAGTAAATACGCTCCTTGGCGCGGGACTTCTCCTCATCGCGCCGGGCGCCGCCAAAGGCGGCATCGAAGCCGTACTGATTCAGCGCCTGCTTCAGGCCCTCGGTCTTCATGATATCGGTATGCTTGGCGCTGCCGTGAACGAAGGGGTTAATGCCCATCGCCACCCCTTCTGGGTTTTTATGCACCAGCAGCTCGAAACCGTAGGCCTTGGCGGTGTGATCGCGAAACGCATACATTTCGCGGAATTTCCAGCCGGTATCCACATGCAGCAGCGGAAACGGCAGTTTGCCGAGATAAAAAGCCTTCCGCGCCAGATGCAGCATCACGGACGAGTCTTTGCCGATGGAGTACATCATCACCGGATTGCTGAATTCGGCAGCCACCTCACGGATGATATGGATACTCTCAGCCTCCAGCTGCCGCAGATGGGTAAAACGTTGTTGATCCATAAATGACATCCTTACGCCAGATTGACCACCGACGCGCGCTTTTGCGCCGCCAGGTTTTGCTGACCAAACCAATTGATTTCATGATGAAGGGCGACCACTTCGCCTATCACCAGCAATGCGGGGGTCGGCGCCCCCTGCGCCAGTTGATCCAGCGCCGCCAGGGTCCCCGTCTGCACGTACTGGTCGCTGCGGGTCCCGCGGCTTATCACCGCCACCGGGGTTTGCGCCGACCGGCCGTGGCGAATGAGCTGGCTGCTGATTTCCGCCGCCTTGACCACCCCCATGTATATCGCCAGCGTCTGGCGCCCGCGCGCCAGCGCCTGCCAATCCAGGGCATCCGCGCCATCGCGCACATGCCCGGTGATAAAGGTAATGCTTTGGGCATGCTCGCGATGGGTCAGCGGGATGCCGGCATAGGCGGTGGCGCCCACGGCGGCGGTGATGCCGGGCACCACCTGAAAGGGTATGCCCGCCGCCGCCACGGCTTGCAGCTCTTCGCCGCCGCGGCCGAAAATAAAAGTATCGCCCCCTTTGAGCCGCACCACTTTTTTGCCCTGCTGCGCCAGCGTCACCAGTAGACGATTGATCTCCTGCTGCGGCATCGACTGTTCGCCGGCGCGCTTGCCCACGCAGATCCGGTCCGCATCGCGGCGTACCAGTTCAAGGATTTCCTGGCTTACCAGGTAGTCATACAGCACCACATCCGCCTGCTGCATCAGTTGCAGTCCGCGCAGCGTCAATAGTCCGCTGTCGCCGGGACCGGCGCCGACCAGCGCCACCTCGCCCCCGTCTTCCGGGTCGGCGTTAAGGGCCTGCTCCAGCGCCTGTTCGGCCTGTTCCAGCCGTCCCTGCGCCACCAGACTGGCAAAGCGGCCATTGAGTGCTTTCTCCCAAAACCGGCGGCGGCCGGCCATGCTGTGGATCTGCTGCTTTACCCGACCGCGCCAGGCGCCCGCCATGGCCGCCATGGGGCCGAGAAAGGTCGGCAGCATCGATTCAAGTTTCTCGCGCAGGATGCGCGCGAGCACCGGCGCCTTACCACCGGAGGAGATGGCCACCACAATGGGTGCGCGATCGATAATCGAAGGAAAGATGAATGAGCAGTACGGCTGGTCGTCCACCACGTTGGCCAGCAAATGGCGTTGTTCGGCGCACTGCGAGACCTGGGCGTTCAGCGTCGCGTCATCGGTGGCGGCGATCACCAGGAAGACGTCGTCCAGCATGGTCGGTTCAAACGATTCGCCTAGCCATGACAGGCCGCCGGCGCGGTGAATTTCCGTAAGCGCCGGGCATAGCGCCCGCGCCACCACTCTGATTTGGGCGCCGGCGCGCATTAACAGCTGAATTTTGCGCGCTGCAACATCGCCACCGCCAACCACCAGTACCGGACGTCGCCTGAGATCGGCAAATAGCGGTAAATATTCCACAGCAACCTTTCTATTCGTGTTTAGCAAAATTATGACTATACGTCGACCATTTCTGGTATATGAAATTCTTAATTGGAATTTCATTTGCCTTTATGGAATAACGACACCATTGACTTTCCAGCGAAGCGGGATTGTTTTGCCGCCGTCGCCGCCCCATACTATAGCCGACAGTTGCGCGGCCGAATATTGAGGCCGTTCCGGTAAACAAGGACTTTCCGTTATGCGTTACCCCGCTTGCCTGCGTGTTGCGTTCTGGCTCTTGGTCAGCGCGTTGCCGCCGCCTGCCGCCCAGGCCGCCTCCGCGCCCTCCCCTGAACACTATGCCCAAGCGCAAACACGCGCTATCGCCACCTATTTTCCCGGCCGTATGGCGGGCAGTCCCACGGAGCTGCTGGCCGCCGGGCTGGGTATCATGCTGGCCCTGGCGCGCGATCTGGATCAGCTGCCGCTGCAGGTCGGCGTGCGTTTTGTCGCGTTGAACGCCGGCGTTCCCGACCTGGCGGGCAGCCAGGATTATCTGGACCGCATGTCGCCGCGGGAGAAACAACAAACGCGGTTGGTGGTGAATTTGCAGCAGCTCATCGCCGGCGAAAAGCGGCGCGTGGATTATTCAGCTACCGGCGGGCACTATCGCGCTGTCAGCGCAGATTAACGCCCCGCGCGCGCAGGCCCGCCGCGCCGACGTACCGCTGCTGCTCAGCGAGTGCCTGCGCGATCGTCCGTCGTGCCCGTCGCTGCAGCTGCCGTTCGCCCGCGCCGGGTTGCCGGTGCTGGACGTGACTTCCGGGGTGGCCGGCGACAGTTGCCTGCAGAGGAAAGTAAGCGCCCACTTCCCTCAAGGCACGGTACGTTACCAGAACCAGCGCGATAATTTATTGTGGCTTGACCGCCACCTTCACGGGCAACTGGCGCGCCGCACCCGCGACAGCCTGATCCTGCTGCGGCCGCTGCTGTGCGATCTTACCGGCGCCGCGCAGACCAAAGCCGCTGCGAAAAGTGACCGCGTCGGCAGGCAGGCCTAGAGAAGGCAATACTGACGCGCAGCGCGCCTTTAGCCTTCATGCAGGCCGCACTCGCGTTTCAGCCCGAAAAAGCGCGTCTCCTCCTCGCTCATGCCCTGCTCCCACTTGCGCGTCGTGTGGGTATCGCCCACCGACAGGTAGCCCTGCTCCCACAGCGGGTGATAGCTCAGGCCGTGACGGGTCAGATAGTGATACACCTGCCGATTATCCCAGTCGATAATCGGCAGCAGCTTGAACACCCCGCGCTGGATCGCCAGCACCGGTAACCGGGCGCGGCTACCGGACTGCTCGCGCCGCAGACCCGCGAACCAGGTCCCCGCGCCAAGGGTCGCCAGCGCGCGGTTCATCGGTTCTACCTTGTTGATTTGGTTATAGCGCTCAATACCCTCGACGCCCTGTTCCCACAGTTTGCCGTAGCGCGCCTCCTGCCAGGTGGGCGAGGTGCTGGCGCGGAAGATCTGCAGGTTAAGCCCCAGCGTCTCGGTCAGCTCATCGATGAAGCGGTAGGTTTCCGGGAACAGATAACCCGTGTCGGTCAGAATCACCGGAATATCCGGACGCTGACGGGTCACCAGATGCAGGCTGACCGCCGCCTGAATACCAAAGCTTGATGACAGCACCGCCTGCTCGGGGAGATGCTCCAGCGCCCAGGCAACCCGCTGCTCCGCCGTTTGGCTTTCCAACTGCTGATTGACCGCCGCCAGCGCCGCCGTTTGCTGCGCTTTGTCCAGCGCAGTGAGTTCGCCGAGATCCCAATCGCTCATGCCATCCCCCTCCGGTTAATCGTAAAAGTCGCGCGCCGAATCCACCACCGGGCGCACTATCCCGGCCCGCACCACATAATCGCCGTAGGATTCCCGCGGCTGGCGCTCACGCGCCCAGCGGCCCGCGGTGTCATCGATGATGCTCAAGATTTCGTCTTCGGTAATATTTTCCCGGTACATGCGCGGAATGCGGGTACCGATGCGATCGCCGCCCAAATACAAGTTATAGCGGCCGATGGCTTTACCCACCAGTCCGATTTCCGCCAGCATCGCGCGACCACAGCCGTTCGGGCAGCCGGTCACGCGCAAGATAATCTCGTCGTCTCCCAGCCCGTGACCCGACATGATGTTCTCCACCTTACTGACAAACTGCGGCAGGAATCGCTCCGCTTCGGCCATCGCCAGCGGACAGGTGGGAAACGCCACGCAGGCCATGGATACCTTGCGCTGCGCGCTGATATCATCGTTAATTAGCCCGTGGCGCCGCGCCAGCGCTTCGATAGCCGCTTTATCCTTCTTATCGACGCCGGCGATTATCAGGTTTTGGTTGGCGGTCAGACGGAAATCCCCTTTATGGATGCGGGCGATTTCCGCCAGGCCGGTTTTTAGCGTGCGGTCCGGGTAATCAAGGATGCGGCCGTTTTCGATAAACAGCGTCAGGTGCCATTGGTTATCGATCCCCTTGACCCAGCCGAAGCGATCGCCGCGTTCGGTAAAAGCATAAGGGCGGATAGGGGCGAATTGAACGCCCGCGCGGATTTCCACCTCGTCGCGGAACGCGCCGACGCCTTCACGCTCCAGGGTATATTTGGTCTTGGCGTTCTTACGATTAGCGCGGTTGCCCCAGTCACGCTGCGTGGTCACCACCGCTTCGGCGATTTTCAGCGTATCCGCCAGGGCGATAAAGCCGAACTCGCTGGCCTTGCGCGGATAGGTGCTCTTATCGCCGTGGGTCATCGCCAGGCCGCCGCCCACCAGCACGTTGAACCCCACCAATTGGCCGTTATCGCTGATAGCGACAAAGTTCAGATCGTTGGCGTGCAAATCCACGTCGTTCAGCGGCGGCACCACCACCGTGGTTTTGAATTTACGCGGCAGATAGGTCGGCCCCAGGATAGGTTCCTGATCGGTGGTTTCGGTCTTTTCGCCGTCCAGCCAGATTTCCGCATAGGCGCGGGTTTTCGGCAGCAGATGTTCTGAGATTTTCTTCGCCCATTCCCAGGCCTGCCGATGCAGCACCGACTCGATGGGATTAGAGGTGCACAGCACGTTACGGTTAACGTCGCCGGCGGTCGCGATAGAGTCCAGCCCCAGGCGGTGCAGCAGTTGATGCATGCCTTTCAGCTTCGACTTAAGCACGCCGTGAAACTGGAACGTTTGCCGGGTGGTCAGACGGATACTGCCGTAGAAAGTCTCTTCGGCGGCGAACGCGTCGATGCCCAGCCACTGCTGAGGCGTGATCACCCCGCCCGGTAGACGGCAGCGCAGCATCATATTAATCAGCGGCTCCAGCTTCGCCTCGGCGCGCTCGGCGCGCAGGTCGCGATCGTCTTGCTGGTACATGCCGTGAAAGCGGATCAACTGAAAATTATCGCCATTGAAGCCGCCGGTCAGCCCGTCCTGCAGATCCTGCGCGATGGTACCGCGCAGAAAATTGCTTTCGCCTTTTAACCGTTCGTTGTCGGAGAGTTTGGCTTTCGGTTGTTGTTCGCTCATCAATAGACATCCCGCTGATAACGGCGCTCAATGCGCAGCTCACTTAAAAATTCGTCCGCCTGCTCAACATCCATGCCGCCATGCTCGGCCACCACCGCCACCAGCGCCTGCTCGACATCACGGGCCATGCGGTTGGCGTCTCCGCAGACATAAATATGCGCGCCCTGCTGGATCCAGCGCCACACTTCGGCGCCCTTCTCGCGCACTCTATCCTGCACATAGATTTTTTCCGCCTGATCCCGCGACCAGGCAAGATCGATTTTGGTCAGCAGCCCCTCTTTGACATAGCGCTGCCATTCCACCTGATAAAGAAAGTCATCGGTGAAATGGGGATTGCCGAAAAACAGCCAGTTTTGCCCCGGCGCGCCGTCGGCATCGCGCTGCTGCAAAAACGCCCGGAACGGCGCGATCCCGGTGCCGGGTCCTATCATAATGACCGGCGTATTGAGATCGCTCGGCAGACGGAAGTTATCGTTATGCTCGATAAATACCCGCAACTCATCGTCTTCCGCCAGCCTGTCGGCCAAAAAGCCGCCGCCCCCGCCGGTGCGCGGCCGGCCATCGATTTCATAGCGCACCACACCAACCGTAATATGCACTTCTTCGACGACTTCCGCCTGCGATGACGCGATGGAATACAGGCGCGGCGTCAGCGGGCGCAGCAGCCCCAAAAGCTGCTCGGCGCGCAGTTCAATGGGCGCGCAGCGCACCATATCGACGATAGGCGTCGCAAGCGCAAATTGTTGTAATTGCGCTTTATCCGCCACTACCGCCAACAGCGCCTCATCCCGCGCGAGAGCGGCATAGCTCTCTACAATGGCCGGGGTGTTTTGCGTCAGCTCGTAATGTTTTTGCAGCGCCTCGCCGAGGGACAGCGTCTGCCCGGCCACCTCGACCGGCTCGTCGCCTTTAAGCCACAGCAGCGCCAGCAATTCGCCAATCAGCGCCGGATCGTTTTCGTACCATACCCCCAGCGCATCCCCTGGCTGATAACGCAGCCCGGAATCCGCCAGATCAATCTCCAGATGGCGCACATCTTTGTGCGATTGCCTGCTGGTTATCTTCTGAGTCACCGACAAATGCGCGCTGAGCGGCGCGTCTTTGGTATAGGGGCTGGAATCCACTTCGTTGACACTGCCGCTGACCGCCAATTGCTGCTGTGCCGGACTGGCGATCGCCACCCGCGCCTTCAACCGTTCCACCATCGCGACGCGCCAGGCCTCGGCCTGCGACTGATAGTCCACATCGGCGTCCACCCGGTCATGCAAACGCTGCGCCCCCAGCTCCGCCAGCCGGCTGTCGAAATCTTTGCCGGTTTTGGCGAAATGCTCATAGGAGCTGTCGCCGAGGCCGAACACCGCGAATTGGGTATCCGGCAGCGCCGGCGCCTTGTTAGAGAAAAGATATTTATACAGCGCGATCGCCTCTTCCGGCGGATCCCCCTCGCCCTGCGTGGAGGTCACCACCAGCAGCAGTTTTTCTTGCGCAATCTGTTTGAATTTATAGTCGCCCGCGTTAATCAGTACCACATCAAGCTGCGCGGCAATCAAATCATCGCGCAATTGCTCCGCCAGCCGGCGCGCGTTGCCGGTTTGCGAGGCGCTAAGCAGCGTAATCGGCGCCGCGGCGGCGGCCCCCTGAGGCTGCGCGGGCGCTGCGGCGCCCGCGGGCTGGCCCTCCGCTACCCGTCCCCAAAAATAACCGGAAATCCAGGCCAACTGCAGGGGAGAAAAATCACCGGTCGCTGCCTGCAAGCGATCCAGCTGCTCCGCGTTTAGCGGCAGCACTGTAGAAGGGGGGACCTGTTTCGTCATGGGGGTAGGAAGTTCCTTGTGCCGGCACGCCAGGCCGGGCAATAAAGATCATTAGTGTTTGTAAGGTTAACCACTCGCCGGTCCACAATAAAGGATGCGATGTGAATAATAAATAACTAAACATCATAAGGTATAAATAAGGTTAAACTTACCGGAATTACCGATAGAATACCCCCCCCACCAGGGCCCCCTGCACCTTACGCTGGGGAAGACACCGTCAGCAGCGCGGGCAGCTCGCCGGGTTAACCTTATTTTCCGTCGAGAGGGTTGCCGGCGGCGCGATCCATGGCATCATAGCGCGCTAACAGTTATTATGCAGTTAATGTAGTAGAAGAGAAGCGACAGTGATTACCACGTTATATAAAGATTTTACCTTTGAATCCGCCCACCGTTTGCCTCATGTCCCCGCGGGACATAAGTGCGGCCGACTGCATGGACACTCCTTTTTAGTGCGCCTGGAAGTGACCGGCGAAGTGGATCCCCACACCGGCTGGATTATGGATTTCGCCGACTTGAAGGCGGCCTTCAAACCGATCATCAACCGGCTAGACCATTATTATCTCAATGATATCCCTGGCCTGGAAAATCCTACCAGCGAAGTGCTGGCGCAGTGGATTTGGCAGCAGCTCAAACTGCCAGTGCCGCTGTTAAGCGCCGTGACCGTCAAAGAAACCTGTACTGCGGGCTGCGTCTACCGCGGCCAGTAAAGACGCCCCTGGCAAAGGTCCTGCCCTGGCCGCCGGGGCAAATTGCCGTCTCCTCCCTTGCGCTCAGCGGGGAAAAGCCAGCCGGTAAACACCCAACACCACCCGAGATGGGATGATGAACAAACAGGGTTAGCCGTACCGGATAGCCTCGGCACGTCTTGCGACTCCCCCCAGCCCGCCTATTTTTTATACCCGCACGGGGCCAGCAAGAGAGAAGGCGACGACCAGAGCGTCTGTTTTGTTTTTGCGCTGGTCTGGCGTAAAAGTGACCTATATTCAGCGGCTCATACAGGGGAATAGCCGTTACCCAGCGGCGCCATGGATAGGGGTAATGAAATGTGATGTCATGGCGACATTCATAATAAACATCTCATAGCAGGAATACGCATAGCGCCCCACCCATAACTAAAGAACCCGCAATCTACTCATTTTTCTGAGAAAAATCATGACGGTTTATATTCGCTCCCCTTTAACCTATGTGCTAATTGCCGGTTTTTTCTATATTAAAAAACGCGGTTTAAATAAGAATATTTTCTACGGATTAATCGTGTTCCCCTGGTAGATAAATTTATGTCTTTTGTTATGGGGAAAAGGGGGTTCGCTTGAGGGTATCCGTCAGGAAGAACGCCAAAGCGACCCGCATCCCGCGTTTATTTCACTGATTATCGGAATATTTATTTATCGTTTTAACATAAAAGGAATTAAATTATAAAGGGTCAAAACTCGGAGCGAAATAATCGACGGCTGGCTACGTCTGTCGGAGGCGAAATGGTGGTCAAGGCGGCGCTTGGAGCAACAGAGAGGGGTATTCCCGCTGCCTTAGCGGGTGCGGGTATTGCTGGAGTACAAAATGTCGTGTTGGGGCTATGAGATCACGGCCCTATCAATGTTCTCATGCCAAACGTCCCAATGCCCCCTGCTCCTCTCGGCCAAACGGCCAGACGCTAACCCCAAAAGTCGCGCCGCGCCCCGCAGCCGTTAACCGCGGGAAAACGGTGGTGGGCAGCCCCTAGGCGATGTTGAGGTACTTGTGGGTTTGCATCGATAACCGCCAATTACGGGCGATACAGGTCTCGATACACAAGCGGGTGGCCACCTCTTTCTGGCTGATGGGCTGGAGCGCGATAACCCGCTGTTTTGTATCATGCAAGGTCTGCAACAGCGCATCCAACTCATCGATATCGCGCTGACGCGCCACCGGATGCTTGATTTCATCGCTGCGGCCCAGCGCCTGCGCCAGTACCGGCAGTCCACCGCGCATATTGATTTTCGGCGACACCGTCACCCAGGTTTGCGGCGTGCAGTGAACGTCCTGGGTGCCGCTGGTTTCAATCTGGCAGCTGAAACCTTGCTGTTCCAGGGCGTGGGTCAGGGGCATCAGATCATGCAAACAGGGCTCGCCGCCGGTTATCACGACGTGCCGGGCGGTCCAGCCCTGCTGCGCGATCATCGTAATAACCTCTTCCGCCGTGAGGCTGGCCCAGCGGCTGCTGTCGGCGGTCTTCAGCGGTATTTCCCCCGCCGCCACTTGATCGGCCGCGTCCTGTTGCCACGTATGCTTAGTATCGCACCAGCTGCATCCCACCGGACACCCCTGCAGACGGATAAAGATCGCCGGCACGCCGGTAAAGTAGCCTTCGCCCTGGAGGGTCTGGGAAATTTCGTTAAGCGGGTACTGCATACATTTTTCGTGATGACGGCTGCGGATAAGACTGAGTATTGCCTGCCCGTCGGAATTCGCCAGCAGGGGCCGCAGCTGTGAATAAAAAGGCCCGCCGAAGCGGGCCGGAACGCTTTCAGGCTCCGCTCCGGGGCGTCTGGGCCCAGAGCGGAGTCGCATGCCAGGCTTACGCCTGGCCTTTCACTTCACGCAGACCGTTGAACGGCGCGCGCTCACCCAGGGCTTCTTCGATGCGAATCAGCTGGTTGTATTTCGCCACGCGGTCGGAACGGCTCATCGAACCGGTTTTGATCTGGCCAGCCGCAGTCCCTACCGCCAGGTCGGCGATGGTCGCGTCTTCGGTTTCACCGGAACGGTGGGAAATGATGGTGGTATAACCGGCATCCTTGGCCATCTTGATCGCCGCCAGCGTTTCGGTCAGCGAACCAATCTGGTTGAATTTGATAAGGATGGAGTTGGCGATACCCTTGTCGATACCTTCTTTCAGGATCTTGGTATTGGTAACGAACAGATCGTCGCCCACCAGCTGGATTTTGTCGCCCAGCACTTTGGTCTGGTAAGCAAAACCGTCCCTGTCGGACTCGTTCAGGCCATCTTCAATGGAAACGATCGGATACTGTTTGGTCAGATCTTCCAGGTAATGGGTGAACTCCTGCGAGGTAAAGGTTTTGCCTTCACCTTTCAGGTTGTAGTTGCCGGTAGATTCCTCAAAGAATTCAGAGGCCGCGCAGTCCATCGCCAGGGTGATGTCTTTACCCAGCACGTAACCGGCTTTCTCGACCGCTTCCTTGATAGCGGCCAGCGCCGCGGCGTTGGATTCCAGGTTCGGCGCATAGCCACCCTCATCGCCCACGGCGGTGTTCATGCCTTTGCTTTTCAGAACCTTGGCCAGATTGTGGAACACTTCTGAGCCCATACGCACCGCTTCTTTAACGGTTTTTGCGCCGACCGGCTGGATCATGAATTCCTGGATGTCGACGTTGTTATCGGAGTGTTCACCGCCGTTGATGATGTTCATCATCGGCAGCGGCATGGAGAATTTGCCAGGGGTGCCGTTCAGCTCCGCGATATGCTCATACAAAGGCATGCCTTTGGAGGCGGCAGCAGCTTTGGCGGCGGCGAGCGACACGGCCAGAATGGCGTTGGCGCCAAACTTGGATTTGTTTTCGGTGCCGTCCAGGTCGATCATGGTTTTATCCAGAGCGGCCTGATCTTTGGCGTCTTTACCGGTCAGGGCCTGAGCGATAGGACCGTTCACCGAGTCAACCGCTTTGGTGACGCCTTTGCCCAGGAAACGGGATTTGTCGCCGTCACGCAGCTCCAGCGCTTCGCGCGAGCCGGTGGAGGCACCCGACGGCGCGGCAGCCAGACCAACGAAACCACCCTCCAGGTGTACTTCTGCTTCTACGGTCGGATTTCCGCGGGAGTCGATGATTTCACGGCCAATGACTTTTACAATTTTGGACATTCGTATTTCCTCAGTACAAGTTAAAACACAATTCCTGACGGGCTGCCGGCGCCGCTCGCGCTCAGGCCGCCCCCTGTTTTTATTTCTACGCCCGTTTTTGATAGTCGCCCGCGGCTTTGACGAAGCCCGCGAATAACGGATGACCATCACGGGGCGTCGAGGTGAACTCCGGGTGGAACTGGCTGGCGACAAACCACGGATGATCCGGGTATTCGATAATCTCCACCAGCTTATTATCTCCCGACCAGCCGGCGACGCGCAGCCCGGCGGCCTCAATGTGTTTCAACAGCATGTTGTTGACTTCATAGCGATGTCGGTGGCGTTCCATGATGGTGGCCTCGCCGTACAATGCTCGCGCCAGGCTGCCGTCCGCCAGATGGCAGGGTTGGCTGCCGAGGCGCATCGTGCCGCCCAGGTCGCTTTGTTCGCTGCGCATTTCCACATTGCCGTCCTCATCGCGCCATTCGGTGATAAGCGCCACTACCGGATACTTACAGTCTGGCACAAATTCGGTGGAGTTGGCATCCTGCATCCCCGCCACGTGGCGAGCAAATTCGATTAACGCCACCTGCATGCCCAGGCAGATGCCCAGGTACGGGATCTTTTGCTCGCGCGCGTATTGCGCGGTCAGGATTTTACCCTCCACGCCGCGGTAGCCGAAGCCGCCGGGGATAAGAATAGCGTCCAAATTTTTCAAAATTTCGACGCCGCGGGTTTCAACATCCTGAGAATCGATCAGGCGGATATTTACTGTCAGGCGATTTTTCAGTCCGGCGTGTTTCAGGGCCTCGATAACCGATTTATAGGCGTCCGGCAACTCGATATATTTACCGACCATGCCAATGGTTACTTCACCGACCGGATTCGCCTGTTGATAAATCACCTGCTCCCATTCTGACAGATCCGCCTCGGGACAGTTCAAGCTGAATCGTTTACAAATATAATAGTCCAGCCCTTGCGATTTCAATAGCGCCGGGATTTTATAAATTGAATCAACATCTTTAAGCGAAATCACCGCCTTTTCCGGCACGTTACAGAATAAAGCAATTTTCTCCCGCTCGTTGTTGGGCACCGACCGATCGGAACGGCATATCAGCACGTCAGGCTGGATACCGATGGACAGCAGCTCTTTCACCGAATGCTGGGTCGGCTTGGTTTTCACCTCCCCCGACGCCGCCATATAAGGCACCAGGGTCAAATGCATGTAGAGGGTGTGCTCGCGTCCGACTTCCACCGCCATTTGACGAATGGCTTCCAGAAACGGCAGCGATTCAATATCCCCCACCGTACCGCCGATTTCCACGAGTACCACATCATGGCCTTCGCCGCCTTCGATAATGCGTTCTTTAATGGTGTTAGTGATGTGGGGAATTACCTGAATGGTGGCGCCCAGATAGTCGCCGCGGCGCTCTTTGCGCAGCACGTCGGAATAGATGCGGCCGGTGGTGAAGTTGTTGCGGCACGACATTTTGGTACGGATGAAGCGCTCATAGTGCCCTAAGTCCAGATCCGTTTCGGCGCCGTCTTCGGTCACGAAAACCTCGCCGTGTTGGATAGGGCTCATGGTACCCGGATCCACATTGATGTAGGGGTCCAGCTTCATGATGGTAACGTTAAGGCCCCGGGCTTCGAGAATAGCCGCCAGGGAGGCTGCGGCAATGCCTTTACCCAAGGAGGAGACGACCCCACCGGTTACAAAAATATAGTTTGTTGTCATGCTGAACCTGAGAAATTAGGTGTAAAGACGGAATAACCAAGACGGGAAAACAGTATATCTGAAGCCGCATTGCGCCACAAATATTCGTTTTGCTCATTCGCCCGCGCCCCGTTGCCGACCGCGCACCGCCCCGCCCGGCGAGATGAGGGTAAACATGTTAAATAACAATTACATAGACAACAAACTGGCCGTATCCCCTGTCGCGGCGCGTCAACCACCGCGGTACGTCACCTGCCACCGGAACGCCTGCCTTCGTCGCGAAGTCGCGGGCTGGGTCGGCGGCGCCCGGTTACGCCTCTTTTCCCGGCGCTTGACCTGCTGCCAGGCATCTTCCATTTACTCCAGGCTCGCCTGAGTAAGCGTAAGCCCCTGCGCGTCAATAATCGCTTCCACCTGGCGGAAGCGACGCTCGAATTTGCGGTTGGCCTGTTGCAGAGCGACTTCCGCCGTCTGGCCCAGATGGCGCGACAGATTTACCGTGGCGAACAGCAAATCGCCCAGTTCGGCGCGCAGGTCGCCAAAGTCGCGCCGCGCGATGGCGTCGAGCACTTCATAGGTCTCCTCCAGCGTGCAGGGCGCGATGGAGTCAAAGGTCTGGCTTTTATCCCAGGGGCAGCCCGCCTGCGGGTCACGCAGACGGGTCATGATGGTCAACAGCCGGTGCAGCGCAGCGCCGGCATGCGGTTCAGACATAGAGCATCCTTTGACGAGTCAGTTACCGTGCAGCCGACGCGCGTCAATGACGTCCGGCAGTTGGTTGAGTTTCGACAGCACCCGCCCCAGCACCTGCTGGTTATAGATCTCGATATCCATATCAATGGTGGCCAACTGTTTCTTCACATCGCTGCGGCTGGCAACCCCCAGCACGTTGACCTTCTTGTTGGCGAGAATGGTGGTGATGTCGCGCAGCAGGCCGCTGCGGTCGTTGGCGGTCACTCTGACCACCAGCGAATACCCGCTGGAGTAGCTCTCGCCCCACCCCGCGTCCACAATGCGTTCCGGCGCGTTGGCCTGCAGATCCGCCAGTTGCTCGCAATCGGCACGATGGATGGAAATGCCGCGTCCCTGGGTGATAAAACCGGTGATATCGTCTCCCGGGATCGGCTGGCAGCAGCGGGCGATATGGTGCATCAGGTTGCCTCCCCCCTCCACCACCACCCGGCCGTTATCGCGGTTGCGCGGCACCGGTGGGGTTTTCTGCGTCAGCTGACGCAGCGCCTGTTTGTCTTCCTCTTCGGCACTGGGCTTGTTCAGCTTACTCTGCAGGTAATTGACCATCTGGTTGATGCGCGCGTCGCCGCCGCCGATGGACGCCAGCAGTTCATCGAGCGTATTGACGTTGTAGCGTGGCAGCAGCAGTTTTTCCGCCTCGCGCACGCTGATGCCCAGATGCTCCAGCTCCTCTTCCAGCAGTTGGCGGCCGGCGGCAATGTTTTTATCCCGATCCTGCTTGCGAAACCAGTTATGGATTTTGGAGCGCCCGCGGCTGGTGGTGACATAACCCAAGTTGGGATTCAGCCAGTCGCGGCTCGGGTTCGGGTGTTTCTGGGTGATGATTTCGACCTGATCGCCCATACGCAACTGATAGGTGAAGGGCACGATACGGCCGCTGATTTTAGCACCGATACAGCGGTGGCCCACATCGCTATGGATATGGTAGGCGAAGTCCAGCGGCGTGGAGCCGGCCGGCAAATCCACCACGTCCCCTTTGGGCGTAAACACATAGACGCGATCGTCAAACACCTGGCTGCTCACCTCGTCGAGCATTTCGCCGGAGTCCACCATCTCTTCCTGCCAGGCCAGCAGCTTGCGCAGCCAGGTGATGCGCTGCTCATAGCCGGATCGGCCGCCGGTCAGGGCGGTGCCGCCCTCTTTATACTTCCAGTGCGCGGCCACCCCCAGCTCGGCGTCCTCATGCATCTGGCGCGTGCGGATCTGGATTTCCAGCGTTTTGCCGCGCGGGCCCAATACCACGGTATGGATCGATTGATAGCCGTTGGGTTTCGGGTTGGCGACGTAGTCGTCGAACTCATCCGGCAAATGGCGAAAATGGGTATGCACAATGCCGAGCGCAGCATAGCAGTCCTGCAGACGCTCCACCACCACCCGCACCGCGCGCACGTCGAACAGCTCGTCGAATTCCAGCGCCTTTTTCTGCATTTTGCGCCAGATGCTATAGATGTGTTTCGGCCGGCCGTAGATATCGGCCTTCAGCCCTTCCTCCTGCATGGCCTTGCGCAGGGAGGCGACAAAATCCTCGATATACTGTTCGCGGTCGATACGCCGCTCGTGCAACAACTTGGCGATGCGCTTGTATTCATCGGGATGCAGGTAGCGGAAGCAGAAATCCTCCAGCTCCCACTTGAGCTGGCCAATGCCGAGGCGGTTGGCGAGCGGCGCATAAATATTGGTGCTTTCTTTTGCCGCCAGCACCCGTTCGTCTTCCGGCGCATCCTTCAGTTCACGCAAATGGGCGATACGCTCGGCGAGCTTTATCACCACGCAGCGGAAATCCTCGACGATCGCCAGCAGCATGCGGCGCACGTTATCCACATGCTCCGGCGCCATGGAATCATTATGGGTTGCCTTCAACTGGCGGATGGCGTCCATATCGCGCACGCCGTGTACCAGTTCAACGATGCTCTTGCCGAATTCCGCCTCCAGCACCGTCTCTTCCACCACGCCGGCATCGGCCAGCGGGAACAATAGCGCCGCGCACAGGCTGTCGTTGTCCATACTGAGCATGGACAGAATTTCCACCATTTCAATGCCGCGCCACAGCAGCAGGGGGGCATCCGGGTGGTCCTTGCACCGCTGCTCGCAGTAGCGCCAGGTGTCGGCCAGGCGTTCACTTGATTGCGGATTGGCGAGGCCCAGACTGGCAACCCAGTCGTCCACGGCAAATTCGCACGCCGGGTTCAAATGTGCACTTCTTACCGCAACCATACCCACTCCCTATCTTGCAGAGATGCCGGAACGCTTGATAAATAACGCCATCGACTCAAGATGGCCGCTATGCGGAAACATATCCAGCATCGCCAGGCGTGCCAGGGTGTAGCCTGCCGCCAATAAAATTTTGCTATCCCGCGCAAGCGTCGCCGGATTGCAAGAAACGTAGACAATGCGCTGCGGCGCCACGCCGCCAATAGGGGTATCACGCCGGCCGCACCCGCTCTGGCCGGGTCGAGCAATATCTTATCAAATCCGCCCACAGCCCACGGTTGATGCATCACATCTTGCTCAAGATTTTCGTGAAAAAAAGTCACGTTGCCTAGTGAATTACTCTGCGCATTATATTGCCCATTCGCTACCAGCGCCGCAACCCCCTCAACGCCGGTGACCTGCCCGCTCAAACGCGCCAGCGGCAGGGTAAAATTGCCCATGCCGCAAAAGAGATCCAACACCCGTTCGCCGGGCGCCGGCGCCAGCCAATCCAGCGCCTGGGCCACCATTTGCTGGTTGACCTCGTCATTGATCTGGATGAAGTCGCGTGGACTGAAACGCAGCGTCAGCGCCGCTATCTGATAATAGGGCGGCTCGCCGCTCAGGCATTCCAGGCGTTCGCTGTCGGGCGCGAGCCATACGCTGACCTGATGGGCGGCGGCGAAATCCAGCAGCCGGCGGCGATCCTCCTCCACCAGCGGTTGCAGGTGGCGCAGCACCATCAGTGGACCGTTATCCGCCGCCGCCAGTTCGACATGCCCCAGATGCGCCACGGCCCGCAGCCCCTGTAGACAGGCGCGCAAGGGCGCGATGAGCCGCTCGAGCGCCGGCCGCAAAATCGGGCAGGCGTGAATATCGACTAAATCGCTCGACTTTGCCTGCCGATAACCCATGCTAAGTTGGCGGGATTTCGGGCGATAGACCAGCCCCAGGCGCGTGCGACGCCGGTAACCATAGGCGCTGGATCCGATTTGCGCCACCTCGGGCACTGCGTCTAGCTGTTCGCGCGCAAACAGCTGCGCCAGCGCCGCCGCCTTGGTGCGCTGCTGCAGCGCCTGGCTGATATGCTGCTGCTGACAGCCGCCGCACACCCCGTAATGGGGGCAGCGGGGAGCGACCCGGTCGGGGGCGTCGTTCAGGCGGCGGACCACTTCGCCGTGGCTGTATTGTCGTTTATCCTCGGTGAGACGCACCACGGCCTGCTCCCCCGGCAACAGCCCGGGGATGAATATGACCTTGCCCCGGTGGCGCGCCAGCCCCTGGCCGAACGCATCCAGTTGGTCACACAGGACCGTGACCCTTTTTTCCCGGGTCGCCACGCGACGGTTTGCAGAGTAGAATTGCGCCATAGATTGCCGGAAACGCCTTTGCGAAATGAGCCTGACGCTATTCTCCCATATTGGACCGCTATGACCAAATACAGCTTGCGCGCGCGGATGATGATACTGATCCTGGCTCCGACGCTTTTCATTGGCTTACTGCTTATTAGCGCGTTTTTTGTCGTCCACCGCTATAACGAGCTGCAGCATCAGTTGGTGGACGCCGGCGCCAGCATTATCGAGCCGCTGGCGCTGTCCAGCGAATACGGTATGACGTTTCACAATCGCGAATCGGGGCGCCACCTGGTTAATTTGCTGCATCGCCACCACTCCGATATTGTGCGGTCCATCTCGCTGTTCGACGTCAATAATACCCTGTTCGTTACCTCCAATTATCAACAGAATATGGCGCGGCTAAAGCTGCCGGACGGCGCGCCGCTGCCCGAGGGGCTAACGTTGCTGCGCTCGGGGTCGTCGCTCATCATGCGCACGCCCATCATGCGCGAGGACAGTCTACCGGACGGCGAGCGCGCTTACGGTGCGGCCAGCGACGCGATAAAACCGCTTGGCTATATCGCTATCGAACTCGATATGGACGCGGTGCGGCTGCAGCAATATAAAGAGGCGTTTATTTCCACGCTGCTGTTGCTTTTGTGCCTTTGTTGCGCCGGGCTGTTTGCTTACCGGTTGATACGCGATGTCACGGGCCCTATCCACAATATGGTCAGCACCGTTGATCGCATCTGCCGCGGCCAGTTGGACAGCCGGGTGGAAGGCTACATGCTCGGCGAACTGGATATGTTGAAAAACGGCATTAACGCCATGGCGATGTCGCTTAGCGCCTACCACGAAGAGCTGCAGCAGAATATCGATCAGGCGACCTCGGATCTGCGTGAGACCCTCGAGCAAATGAAAATCCAGAACGTCGAACTGGATCTGGCGAAAAAACGCGCCCAGGAGGCGGGGCGCATCAAGTCAGAATTTCTGGCGAATATGTCTCACGAGCTGCGCACCCCCCTCAACGGCGTTATTGGTTTTACCCGCCAGACGCTGAAAACACCGCTCTCCCCCACCCAGCGCGATTATCTGCAAACCATTGAGCGTTCTGGCAATCATTTACTGAGCATCATTAACGACGTGCTGGACTTCTCCAAGCTGGAAGCCGGCAAACTGATGTTAGAAACCATTCCCTTCGCGCTGCGCGCCATTTTGGATGAAATCGTGATCCTGCTGGCCCATACCGCCCACGAAAAGGGGCTGGAGCTGATTTTACAGGTACAGCGCGAAGTGCCGGAATATGTCATCGGCGACCCGCTGCGGCTGCAGCAGGTGATGACCAACCTTATCGGCAACGCCATCAAATTCACCGAGCAAGGGCATATCATCATTCGCGTCAGCCGCCAGGGTCACGAGCGGGAGCGGGTGGAGATCAACGTGCAGATCCGCGATACTGGCATCGGCATCGCCGCGCGTCAGCAATCGCAGCTGTTCCAGGCCTTCCGCCAGGCCGATGCCAGCATTACCCGCCGCCACGGCGGTACCGGTCTGGGGCTGGTGATTACGCAAAAACTGGTGCGGGAGATGGGCGGAGAGATCAACTTCCGCAGCCGCGCCGGCCGGGGCTCGACCTTCTGGTTCCATATTCCGCTGCAGATCAACTGCCATGCCTGGGTGGACCCGCACCGCTACGATGCCCTGATGCACAAGCGTCTGGCGCTTATCGAGACCAACAGCGCGTCGGCGCAGGCCACACTCGAACTCTTGGCGGACACGCCGCTCGAGGTCAGTCACTATCCCGATCTGGACGCATTGGGCGATGCGCAGGTGGATATTCTGCTTATTGGTAAACCGGTGACCGCGACGCTGTCGCTGCCGGAAATGCGCTACGAGCTGCTGCGGGCGAGCGGCCATGCCCGCTGTATCATCCTGGCGCTACCGGTCGCATGGATGGTGGAGGCGGAGCTGCTAAAACATATGGGCGCGGACGCCTGTCTGACCAAACCGGTGTCCGGCCAGCGCCTGCTACCGCTGCTGCAATCGCCGCCGGCCCCGCGACCGGGCGACGAGCCCGAGGCCGGCACGCCCTGCCTGCCGCTGACCGTGATGGCGGTGGATGATAATCCCGCCAATCTCAAACTGATCGGCGCCCTGCTACAAGAGCAGGTGGAGCACACTATTTTGTGCAACAGCGCCGCCGAAGCTATCGCCTACGCCGGCAAAAAGCCGCTGGATATCATTTTGATGGATATCCAGATGCCGGAAATCGATGGTCTGCGCGCCGCGGAGCTGATTCGCCAGCTGCCGCTACACGCCCATACGCCGATCGTGGCGGTCACCGCCCATACCATTAGCGATGAACGCCAGCGGCTGCTGGATGCCGGCATGATCCATTGTCTGGCCAAACCTATCGATGAAGCGATGCTGCGCCGGCTGCTATCGCGCCACGGCGTGCACGATAGCGCGGCGCTCGCGGGGCCGCGCGAGGGGCCAGGCGACGTTAGACCGCCGCCGGCGCCGGCCGGCAATCAGGATGTTTCGCTCGATTGGCAGCTGGCGCTGCGTCAGGCGGCGGACAAACCGGATTTGGCGCGGGAAATGCTGGGGATGCTGCTGGAGTTTTTGCCCGAAATCAAACAGCGGGTGGAAGCGGTGGCGAGCGGCGCGCACGATGAGCACATCGGCAGCTTGATCCACAAGCTGCACGGCAGCTGCAGCGGCGTGCCGCGGCTGCGGCGGCTGTGCGCAAATATTGAGCAGCAGTTGCGCAGCGGCGTCGAGGTTGCGGCGCTGGAGCCGGAATGGCTGGAAATGCTCGACGAGATCGAGAACGTGCGCATCGCCGCCCGCGCCTGGCTTAGCGGTTAGCGAGCGGGCGACCCGGGTGAAAACGCGCGCCCCTCCCGACTTGGGCGTGACAAGCCGCGGCGGTCAGCAGCAGCTGTGCGCCCACACCGTGGGACGTATCCAGCGCATTGGCCAAATCCTTGATGTGCAGGTCGATACGAAAACCGGGTTTGAAATTGCGGTCCAGCACCATCGGCGCTTTGGCATCCAGCACGGTGCTACCGGCCAGACCACCGCGGATCGCTTGATACACCAGTTCCTGATCCACGCCGGCCTTGGTGGCGAGCACCATCGCTTCCGACATGGCGGCGATATTCAACGCCACAATCACCTAATTCGCTAATTTAGTGACGTTACCGGCGCCAATGTCGCCGGTATGCACCACCGAGCCGGCTATCGACTTGAGCATGTCAACATGGTGCTCGAAAATGCCTTTATCGCCGCCGACCATCACCGACAGCGTCCCGTCGATAGCCTTTGGCTCGCCGCCGCTTACCGGCGCGTCCAGCATCTGAATATGTTTCTCGGCCAGGGCCGCGGTAATTTCCCGGCTGGCCAGCGGCGCGATTGAACTCATGTCGATGACCACGCTGCCGGCTTTGGCCCCCTCTATCACGCCATTTTCACCGAGCACCACCTCTTTGACATGGGGTGAGTTGGGCAGCATGGTAATGATGACCTCGCACTGCTTGGCCACCGCTTTCGGCGACGTCGCCCGCTCGGCGCCGGCGGCCACCATTTCCTCAACCGATTCGGTGTTGCGATCCAGCACGACCAATGCGTAACCCGCCTTCAGCAGATTTTTACTCATCGGTTTACCCATGATCCCCAGGCCAATAAATCCAATCTTCATCGTAACATCCTCTTGACTCGTGTAATTGACGTGGCGCCGTGGCGTTTAGCGCTCGGCGTTCAGCATTTTGCGCTTAGTGCCAGACGCTCAGCCTTTGAATTTGTCGTACAGGGACTGGGTCGCGCTGCGAAACACTCCCAAATCGCTGCCGACGGCGACAAAGCGCGCGCCCCAATCCAAATAGCGCCGGGCATCGGCTTCGGCCGGCGCCAGAATGCCGCTCGGTTTCCCCTGCGCACGCGCACGGGCGAAAATGTGCTGGATCACCCGCTGCACTTCGGGGTGGTTGGGCGCCCCGAGGTAGCCCAGCGCCGCCGACAAATCTCCCGGGCCGACAAAAATACCGTCCACGCCATCCACCGCGGCGATGGCATCGATATTGTCCACCCCGTCCTGGCTCTCGATTTGCGTCAGCACGGTAATGTTGTCGTTAATCAGCGAGAAATACTCCGGCACGGTGCCGTAATTATTGCAGCGGTGGGAAACCGAGACGCCGCGGATGCCCGCGGGCGGATAGCGCGTGGACGATACGGCCCGTAGCGCCTGTTCCTCGGTTTCGACGAAAGAAATGAGAAAATTGTAGAAACCAATATCCAGCAGACGCTTGATAATCACCGGTTCGTTGGTGGGCGGGCGCACCACCGGCGCGCTGGGACTGCCTTTCAGCGCCATCAGCTGCGGAACGAAGGTCGTGATATCATTGGGCGCGTGTTCGCCGTCCAATACCAGCCAGTCGAATCCCGCCAGCCCCAGCACTTCGGTGGACACCGGATTGGCCAGCGCACACCAGCAGCCGATCAGGGTATCCCCTTGCAGTAAACGCTGACGAAAACGGTTCGGCAGTAATGGATTGTTCATAATGATCCTCTTACATGTGGACTAAAGTGCGGCGCGGCCGGCCGGTTACCGGCCGCCTCGTCAGGATTTTTTCAGCACCAGACGTGTGATTTCGCCTACCACCACCAGATAGCAGAACATTGCCGCCAAGGCGGAGCAGCCGACAAACACCAGCGCCATGTTGAAGGAATGCAACTCTTTGACCATATAGCCGATGACCAGCGGCGTGACGATGGAGGCAACGTTACCGAACACGTTAAACAGCCCGCCGCACAGCCCAATCATTTCTTTCGGCGCGGTATCCGCCACCACCGGCCAGCCGAGCGCGCCGAAGCCTTTACCGAAGAACGCCTGTGCCATTAACGCTACCACGACGACGGTATTGTCGGTGTAATTGCACAAGATAATGCTGGTCGCCAGCAGCATGCCCAGCACGATGGGAATTTTACGCGCCACGGTCAGCGAAAACCCGCGCCGCAGCAGATTATCCGACACAATGCCGCCCAACACGCCGCCGGCGAAGCCGCACAGCGCCGGAATCGACGCCACCAGGCCGACTTTCAGTATCGACATCCCCTTGTCCTGCACCAGGTAAATGGGAAACCAGGTGAGGAAGAACCAGGTGATACTATTGATAAAATACTGGCCGAAAAACACACCGAGCATCATGCGGCTGGTCAACATCTGGCGCACATCGCTCCAGCGAGGCCCCTCTTTTTTACCGGCCGCGGGCGAGTCCATATCCACCACCGAGCCGCCGGCGGACATATATTCCAGCTCTTGCGCCGACACCTGGGGATGCTTATCCGGGTTATGGATAAATTTAATCCAGATTACCGTCAGGACGAAGCCCACGACCCCCATCACGGTAAAGACATGTTCCCAGCCCCAGGTATAGGTCAACCAGCCCAGCAGCGGCGAGAAAATCGCCAACGAGAAGTATTGCGCCGAATTGAAGATGGCCGAGGCGGTACCGCGCTCACGGGTCGGGAACCCAGGCGGCGGCGATACGGGCGTTAGCCGGAAATGACGGCGCTTCCGAGAAACCGAGCATGAAGCGCAGGAAAAACAGCGTCATAGCGGCATAGGCGATAGGGAAGAAACCGACGAACCCTTGTAAAAAGGGTAAGCGCCCCGTGGAGGACGTCTTGAATTATTGGTGGGTTTGTTGTATGAGACAGTAAACCTACGTTACACGCTTATGCTCATTGCATTTTCACATTGTATTGATTTTAATAACTTTTATTTCCATCCCGGTTTG
>NZ_JBLKSS010000127.1:0-28208 GCF_047607725.1 Sodalis sp. (in: enterobacteria)
CACATTTCTGTTCTCGCGTTCTTCTTTTTACGTGCCATGCCATACCCCCGGAAGCTAAAAGTCTCCAGAGTATGGTGGAACAGAAGATGAGCGATCGGACAGAATCGGAATCGCTGATCGGGCGACCGGAATCAGTGATCGGGTGAAATCGGAATCAGTGATCGGACGTGACCGGAACCAGCACCTGGTACGTGCTGGCGCTGGCGCTGATGGGGATTGCGCTGGGATTCGCGCTGCCGGGGAACGCGAAGCGCATGCTGCCTAGCAGCGATGGGGCCAAGGCGGCGCTGTAGGCGGCTCGAATTGCCGGTTGACCGCGGGAAGGCGCGCTGCGCCAGGTTTAAGCCAGGCGGGCGGCAACCCGCTTACCGGCGGCGGATTACAATGCGCGGCGTCGGCATTGACCGGTGGTGGCGGGCAAAAATCCTCGGCCGTCGAGGAAACGGCGAGCGTGAATAGCCGTGTCAACCTGACGCGGTAACGCTGGCGCTACGCACGCGGCATGCGCGCGCCCTGAATGGGCGTCACGCCGCCGCTGTTATGAAAATTAGCCTAATTAATTTACTATAAATTATTCAATATATTAGGAAGGATGTCGCGCGTCATTGGGCAAAACGTCCAGCGCGCGAGGCTCTATCGCGGGATTTTTTTTGCCGTTACCCCTTGATGCAGAGCGGCGTGACCCCATCTTATTTGCATCCAACGTTGTTGAACCTGGGAAATAATCGGGCGGCGAAAACTTGAAAAGTTTATTTTTGGCCACATATCAGGTTTACGACCACAACGAAATTGAACTTTTAGTGGAGATGTTTAGATGGGAAAAATCATTGGTATCGACTTGGGTACGACCAACTCCTGCATCGCAATTATCGAAGGCAGCAAACCTCGCGTACTTGAAAACAGCGAAGGCGATCGTACGACTCCTTCCATCATTGCCTATACGCAGGATGGTGAAATTCTGGTTGGCCAACCGGCTAAACGTCAGTCCGTCACTAACCCGCAGAATACATTGTTCGCCATCAAGCGTCTGATCGGCCGTCGTTTCAAGGATGAAGAAGTACAGATCGATGTTAGCATCATGCCGTACAAAATCATCGCGGCAGACAACGGCGACGCCTGGCTGGAAGTCAAAGGCCAGAAAATGGCGCCGCCGCAGATTTCCGCTGAAATCCTGAAGAAGATGAAAAAGACCGCGGAAGATTATCTGGGCGAACCGGTCACCGAAGCGGTTATTACCGTGCCGGCTTATTTTAACGATACGCAGCGCCAGGCGACCAAAGACGCCGGCCGTATCGCCGGTCTGGATGTTAAGCGTATCATCAACGAACCGACCGCAGCCGCGCTGGCCTATGGCCTCGACAAAGAAACCGGCAACCGCACCATCGCGGTGTATGACCTGGGCGGCGGGACCTTCGATATTTCGATTATCGAAATCGACGATGTCGACGGCGAAAAAACCTTTGAAGTGCTGGCGACCAATGGCGACACCCATTTGGGTGGTGAAGACTTTGACAGCCGCTTGATCAACTATCTGGTGGATGAATTCAAAAAAGATCAGGGTATCGATCTGCGCAACGATCCGCTGGCGATGCAGCGCCTGAAAGAGGCCGCCGAAAAAGCCAAGATCGAACTGTCTTCCGCGCAGCAGACCGATGTCAACCTGCCGTACATCACGGCCGACGGTTCCGGTCCGAAGCATATGAACCTGAAAGTGACCCGCGCCAAGCTGGAGTCGCTGGTGGAAGAGCTGGTCAATCGCACGCTTGAGCCGCTGAAAGTGGCGCTGAAGGATGCGGGCCTGTCGGTTTCGGACATCAAAGACGTTATCCTGGTGGGCGGGCAGACGCGTATGCCGCTGGTGCAGAAGAAAGTCACCGACTTCTTCGGCAAAGAGCCGCGTAAAGACGTTAACCCGGATGAAGCGGTCGCCATCGGCGCTGCGGTTCAGGGCGGTGTACTGGCCGGCGACGTGAAAGACGTGCTGTTGCTTGATGTGACCCCGCTGTCGCTGGGTATAGAAACCATGGGTGGCGTGATGACGCCGCTGATTGCCAAGAACACCACCATCCCGACCAAGCACAGCCAGGTGTTCTCCACCGCGGAAGACAATCAGTCCGCCGTGACCATCCATGTTCTGCAGGGCGAACGTAAGCGCGCCGGCGATAACAAATCCCTGGGCCAGTTCAACCTGGACGGCATTGCGGCTGCCATGCGCGGCACGCCGCAGATTGAAGTGACGTTCGATATCGACGCCGACGGGATTCTGCATGTCTCCGCCAAGGATAAGAACAGCGGCCGCGAACAGAAGATCACCATCAAGGCTTCCTCGGGTCTGAACGAAGAGGAAATCCAGAAGATGGTACAGGAAGCGGAAGCCAACGCCGAATCCGACCGCAAGTTTGAAGAGCTGGTGCAGACCCGTAACCAGGCCGATCATCTGCTGCACAGCACCCGTAAGCAGCTGGAAGACGCGGGCGACAAACTGCCGGCGGACGACAAGACCGCTATCGAGGAAGCGCTGAAAAATCTGGACACCGCGCTGAAAGGCGAGGATAAAGCCGATATCGAAGCGAAAATGCAGGCGCTTATCCAGGTGTCCGGCAAACTGCTCGAAGTGGCTCAGCAGCAGGCTCAGGCGGCGGGCGAAGGTGGCACGGACGGCAGCGCCAAGGCGGACGACGATGTGGTCGACGCCGAGTTTGAAGAAGTTAAAGACAAAAAATAATCACCCTGAATGGGCACGGCGGCGGCGCATACCGCCGCTGCTGGCAACAGGCACGGGCGTCGAGGCAACTCTGCGCCCGTGAAAGCATATTGAGGGCAGGAAGAGACGACGATGGCGAAATCAGACTACTACGAGATTTTGGGCGTTTCCCGGGATGCGGAAGAGCGTGAAATCAAAAAGGCCTATAAACGCCTGGCGATGAAATTCCACCCGGATCGCAACCCAGGGAATGCCGAAGCCGAAGCGAAATTCAAAGAGATCAAAGAAGCCTATGAAGTGCTGACCGACGCGCAAAAGCGCGCCGCCTACGACCAATATGGTCATGCGGCCTTTGAACAGGGCGGCATGGGCGGCGGCGGTTTCGGGGGCGGCGCCGGCGGCGCGGATTTCAGCGATATTTTCGGGGATGTTTTTGGCGACATCTTTGGCGGCGGCCGGCGTCAGCGCGCCAGCCGGGGCGCGGATTTACGCTATAACATGGAGCTGTCCCTTGAGGAGGCGGTGCGCGGCGTCACCCGCGAAATTCGTATCCCAACGCTGGAAGAGTGCGATGTCTGCCACGGCAGCGGCGCGAAGCCGGGCACCTCGGCGGTGACCTGTCCGACCTGTCACGGCCAGGGTCAGGTGCAGATGCGCCAGGGCTTTTTCGCCGTGCAGCAGACGTGTCCCACCTGTCAGGGTCAGGGCAAGATCATCAAAGATCCCTGCACCAAGTGCCACGGCCATGGCCGTGTAGAGAAATCCAAGACGCTATCGGTGAAGATCCCGGCCGGCGTGGATACCGGCGACCGCATCCGCTTGACGGGCGAGGGCGAAGCCGGCGAGCATGGGGCGGCCGCGGGGGATCTGTACGTACAGGTCCAGGTGCGTAAACATCCCATTTTTGAACGTGAAGAAAACAACCTTTACTGTGAAGTGCCGATCAACTTCGCCATGGCGGCGCTGGGCGGCGAGATCGAAGTCCCGACGCTCGACGGCCGGGTCAAGCTGAAAGTGCCGGCGGAAACGCAGACCGGTAAATTATTCCGTATGCGCGGTAAAGGCGTGAAATCCGTGCGCGGCGGGTCGCAGGGCGATTTGCTGTGCCGGGTCGTGGTGGAAACGCCCGTTAAACTCAACGAACGTCAGAAACAGCTGCTGCGAGAGCTGGAGGAGAGCTTTGGTGGACCGAGCGGCGATCAGAACAGTCCGCGCTCAAAAAGCTTTCTCGACGGCGTGAAAAAGTTTTTTGACGATTTGACCCGCTGATAGGCCCCGCCTCTGGCGCGGCGCCGTAAGCGATTTTTTGCCGGCACGGGGGACGGTTTTCATTTACCCCCGCCGTCGCCTGTCGCACAATAATCCCTTCTCCGCCAAGATTGAGGATCATTATGTTCACAGCGTCTTTACGCCGCATGTTTGCCCACCCGGCCGCCGCCGGCGTATTGCTTTTCGTCGCCGCGCTTGCCGCTATCGTGATGGCCAATACCGGTGCTAGCGCGCTCTATGACGCCATCATTCATTTTCCCGCACGGCCCGGTGGCGAAACGTCTGCGCATCTGACCGTGCAGTTGATCGTTAACGATGGCTTGATGGCGGTGTTTTTCCTGGCCGTCGGTCTGGAAGTCAAATACGAACTGCTGAAGGGTGCGCTCAATAGCCGCGCGCGTGCGGCCTTTCCCGCCATTGCCGCGCTGGGGGGAATGGCGGCGCCGGCGTTGATTTATAGCCTGGTCACCGCCAGCGCGCCCGCATTGCGCGCCGGCTGGGCGATTCCGGCCGCCACCGATATCGCCTTCGCCGTCGGCGTGCTGGCCTTGCTGGGAACCCGGGTGCCGACCAGCCTGAAAGTGTTTCTGCTGGCGCTGGCGATTATTGATGATCTGGGCGCGATAGTGATTATCGCGCTGTTCTACAATAGCGCGCTCAATCCGCTGGCGCTGGCCGCGGTAGGGGGCGTCATCGGGGTAATGGCGCTGATGAATCGCGCCAACGTCCGGTCTCTCGCGCTTTACCTGCTGCTGGGCGCGGCACTGTGGGGCTGTATCCTGCTTTCGGGTATCCATGCGACGCTCGCCGGCGTGATAGTGGGGGGACTTATCCCGCTCAGGCTGCCGGCAACCGACGAATCGCCAGCGCGCGCCCTGGAGCACCGGCTGCAGCCGTGGCTGGTGTATCTGATTTTGCCCCTATTTGCTTTCGCCAACGCCGGTATCTCGCTGCGGGACGTGGCGCTGGGGCATTTGGTCTCACTTTTGCCGTTGGGGATTGTCGCCGGGCTAGTGGTCGGCAAACCGCTGGGGATAGTGCTGTTTACCGCCGCGGCGGTGAAACTCAGACTGGCCCGACTGCCCGCCGGCATTGCGTTTCGCCACATTGCGGCGGCGGCGGTGCTATGCGGTATCGGGTTTACGATGTCGATTTTTATCGCCAATCTGGCGTTCGGGCAGGGGGATCCGACCACCATCGTGCTGGCGAAGGTCGGTATTTTATCCGGCTCGGTGACCGCGGCGCTTTTGGGCTACCTGCTGCTGCGTGTGGTCCTGCCGCGGCCGCAGGGGAGCGGGGCGTCTGTCGCCCGCGCGTTGCCTGGTGAAAGCAATACCCGCGCCTAATCGCAAGCCCGCTGCCGGAGACAGAGGTATTGACCAGGGCCCGCTTGCGGGTCAGGAGATAAAGCGATTGGGGCGGTTTCGTTTGCGCCTGGCAAGCGTTTAACGCCGGTTTGCGGGCATAAAAAAACCGGCCCTGGCCGGTTTTCTCAACAAAGCACAACGTTACCGCAATTACTGCATGGCGTTGATTTGCGCGGTCAGGTTCGATTTATGACGTGCTGCTTTGTTTTTGTGGATCAACCCTTTGCTGGCCTGACGGTCAACAATCGGTTGCATGGCAGAAAACGCATTCTGCGCAGCTTCTTTATCGCCGGCGACGATAGCAGCGTAAACCTTTTTCACAAAGGTGCGCATCATGGAGCGACGGCTTGCATTATGCTGACGACGCTTCTCAGACTGTACGGCGCGTTTCTTAGCTGATTTGATATTAGCCAAGGTTCAACTCCCAAACTTGTTCTATGAGACAATTCAAAGGCCGAGGAATATGCCCGTTCGGTCTTCTTTTGTCAATGGATTTGTGCAAATAAGCGCCACTTAAACGCGCGACGCCTGTTACAATGTGATGGTGAAAGATTATATCAGTTTCTGCCGACACAATACAGTGCTTCATGTGAAAAAAGCGTTTACCGGCGTGCTGAGCCGGCGGTTCGCCCGAGGGCAAGGGCGGGCGCGCCGCCAACCGGCGCTTCGCGGCAGCATAACCTGCGTGAAAACAGGGCGGGGGCGAAATAAGCCCGGCTTTCTCTGCGCACAGTGTTAAAGATTGGAATCGCGGGTTAACCTTAGCGGCGGTACAAGGTATAATCCGCCGATTTCCACTGTTTTAGGTGTCTTGAGCCTTCTATGGAGCTTATTCGCGGCATACATAATTTACAGCCACGTCACCATGGGTGCGTGCTGACCATCGGCAATTTCGACGGCTTTCACCGCGGACACCAGGCGCTTATAGCAGAATTGCAGGCTGAGGGCCGCCGTCGCGGTCTACCGGTGATGGTGATGATATTTGAGCCTCAGCCGCAGGAACATTTCGCCGGCGATGCCGCGCCGGCGCGCTTGACCCGGCTGCGGGACAAGGTGAAATATCTGGTGGCGGCCGGCGTGGACGCAGTGGTCTGCGTCACTTTCGACAAGCGGTTTGCGGCGCTCAGCGCCGACGCTTTCGTGACGGATCTGCTGGTGCAAAAACTGGGCGTGCGTTTCATCGGCGTCGGCGACGACTTTCGCTTTGGCGCTCGGCGGCAGGGGGATTACGCCCTCCTTCAGCAGGCGGGGAAAGCGGCCGGATTTGAGGTGATGAGCACCGTCACCTACACCGAAGGCGGCCGGCGCATTAGCAGCACCGCCGTACGCGAGGTGCTGGCGCAGGATCGTCTGGTGGAGGCGGAAATGCTGCTCGGGCATCCCTATCGCCTCTCCGGCCGGGTGGTGCATGGTGACGCGCTGGGGCGGACGATCGGCTTCCCGACCGCCAACGTGTCGTTAAAAGGGCGGCAGGCGCCCATCAACTGCGTGTATGCGGTGGAGGTCTACGGCATCGCCGACCGGCCGCTGCCTGGCGTGGCGAATATCGGCACCCGGCCCACGGTGGCCGGCTTGCGCCAGCGGCTGGAAGTGCATTTGCTGGATGTGGCCATGAACCTGTACGGTCGCCATATCGAGGTGGTGATCCGCGCGAAAGTGCGCAATGAACAACGGTTTGCTTCGCTTGACGACTTAAAGCGGCAAATCGCGAATGATGTGGTGAGCGCCCGCGACTATTTCGGGCTGGCGACGCCTCAATAATGCTCAAACCGAAAACGGAACCGAGAATCGAATGACTGATTACAAAAATACCCTGAATTTGCCGGGCACAGGGTTTCCCATGCGTGGCGATTTAGCCAAGCGTGAGCCTGGCATGCTGCAGCGCTGGTATGAACAGGATCTGTACGGGATTATTCGTCACGCCAAGAAAGGCAAGAAAACGTTCATTCTGCATGACGGCCCGCCTTATGCGAATGGCAGCATTCATATCGGTCACTCGGTCAATAAAATTCTTAAAGATATTATCATTAAATCCAAAGGGTTGATGGGCTATGACTCGCCTTATGTCCCGGGCTGGGATTGCCATGGCCTGCCGATTGAGCTGAAGGTGGAGCAACTGATCGGCAAGCCGGGCGAGAAGGTCAGCGCCGCGGAATTCCGCGCCGCCTGCCGTCGTTATGCCGCCGAACAGGTGGAGGGGCAGAAAAAGGATTTCATTCGTCTGGGCGTGCTCGGCGACTGGGAACACCCTTACCTAACGATGGATTTCACCACCGAGGCGAATATCATTCGCGCCTTCGGCAAGATCATCGCCAACGGCCACCTGCATAAAGGCGCCAAGCCGGTGCACTGGTGCATCGATTGCCGCTCCGCGCTGGCGGAGGCGGAAGTGGAGTATTACGACCGGACTTCGCCGTCCATCGATGTGGCTTTCGCGGCCACAGACGCCGGCGCGGTCGCCGCCAAGTTCGGCATCGCTGATTTTACCGGTCAAGTTTCACTGGTGATCTGGACCACCACGCCGTGGACCCTCCCGGCCAACCGCGCCATCGCCGTCCACCCCGATTTCGACTATCAATGGGTCGAGGTGGAAGGGCAAGCTTATATCCTGGCCGCCGATCTGGTGGACAGCGTGATGGCGCGCGACGGCATCACGGGCTGGACGGTGCTCGGCAGCGCCAAAGGCAGCGCGCTGGAGCTGCTGCGGTTCCGCCATCCGTTCATGGGCTTCGATGTGCCGGTCATCCTAGGCCAGCATGTGACGCTGGACGCGGGCACCGGCGCGGTGCATACCGCCCCCGGCCATGGCCCAGACGACTATGTCATCGGCCAGCAATACGGTCTGGAAGTCGCCAATCCGGTCGGTTCCGATGGCTGCTATCTGCAGGGTACGCTGCCGGCGCTGGACGGTTTGCAGGTGTTTAAAGCCAATGACGTGGTCATCGGCCTGCTGCGCGACAGCGGCGCCCTGCTGCACGTGGAAAAGCTACAGAACAGCTATCCGCACTGCTGGCGCCATAAAAAGCCGATTATCTTTCGCGCCACGCCGCAGTGGTTCGTCAGCATGGATCAGCGCGGCCTGCGCAAGCAGTCGCTGGCGGAAATCAAGGACGTGCAGTGGATCCCCGGCTGGGGCCAAGCGCGCATCGAAACCATGGTCGCCAACCGTCCCGACTGGTGCATTTCACGTCAGCGCACCTGGGGCGTGCAGATGACGCTGTTCGTGCATAACGAGACCGAAGCGTTGCATCCGCGCACTATCGAACTGATGGAAGCGGTGGCGCATCGGGTCGAGCAGGACGGCATTCAGGTTTGGTGGGATTTGGATCCGGCCGAGATTTTGGGTGACGATGCCGCTCATTATCACAAAGTGCCGGATACCCTCGACGTTTGGTTCGACTCCGGCTCCACCCACTCCTCCGTGGTGGCGGTACGGCCGGAATTTGAAGGCCATGCGCCCGACATGTACCTGGAAGGGTCTGACCAGCATCGCGGCTGGTTCATGTCGTCGCTGATGATCTCCACCGCCATGCACGGCAAGGCACCCTATCGCCAGGTGCTGACCCACGGCTTTACCGTCGATGGGCAGGGCCGAAAAATGTCCAAATCGGTGGGCAACGTGGTCAGTCCGCAGCAGGTCATGGACAAGCTGGGCGCGGATATCCTGCGTCTCTGGGTCGCCTCCACCGATTACACCGGCGAGATGGCGGTGTCCGATGAGATCCTCAAGCGATCCGCCGACGCCTATCGCCGCATCCGCAACACCGCGCGTTTCCTGCTGGCCAACCTGAACGGTTTCGATCCGGCGCTCCACAGCGCCAGCCCGGAGCAGATGGTGGTGCTGGACCGTTGGGCGGTGGGCCGGGCGCAGGCGGCGCAGGCGGAGATCGTCGCCGCTTACGACAGCTATGATTTCCATAATATCGTGCAGCGCATGATGCAGTTCTGTTCCGTCGAGATGGGCTCTTTTTACCTGGATATCATTAAGGACCGCCAGTACACCACCAAAGCGGACAGTATCGCCCGCCGCAGTTGCCAGACCGCGCTGTATCATATCATCGAGGCTCTGGTGCGCTGGATGGCGCCCATCATGTCGTTTACCGCCGATGAGATCTGGGGCTTCATGCCGGGTGAACGGGAGCAATATGTCTTTACCGAAGTGTGGTATGACGGCCTGTTCGGACTGGACGCAGCCCAGCCGATGAACGATGCTTATTGGCAAACCTTGCTGCAGGTACGCAGCGAAACCAACAAGGTTATCGAGCAGGCGCGGGCGGACAAGCGTATCGGCGGTTCACTGGAGGCCCGCGTCACGCTGTATGCGGAGCCGGCCCTTGCCGCCTCGCTGCGCGAATTGGGCGATGAACTCTACTTCGCGCTGCTGACCTCAAGCGCGGTCGTGGCGGATTATGGCGACGCTGGCGATGACGCGGTGCAGTGTGAGGGGCTTAAGGGGCTGAAGATTGCCTTGGCAAAAGCCGAGGGGGAAAAATGCCCGCGCTGCTGGCATTATGAGACGGATATCGGTGAGCATGCCGATCATCCGGAAATTTGTGGTCGCTGTGTCACCAATGTGGCCGGCCCGGGCGAAGAGCGTAAGTTTGTCTGATGAATAAAACGATAATGTCCACGGGACTGCGCTGGCTTTGGCTGGCGCTGGTGGTTCTGGCGCTGGATCTCGGCAGCAAGCAGTGGGTCATGGTGTATTTCTGGCTTGGCGAGTCGGTGCCGGTTATCCCGTTTATCAATTTTACCTATGCCCATAATCCGGGCGCCGCCTTCAGTTTCCTGGCGGACAAAGGAGGATGGCAACGCTGGGCGTTCTCCGCCATCGCGGTGATCATCGCGGTGGTACTGCTGGTGATGATGTATCGTTCGGACAAGCGGGCCAGGCTGTCTAACGCCGCCTACGCGATGATTATCGGCGGCGCGCTGGGCAATCTGTTCGACCGGATGGTGCACGGCGTGGTGATCGACTTTATTGATTTCTATGTTGGCGATTGGCACTGGCCCACGTTCAACGTGGCGGATGCAGGCATTTGCATTGGCGCCGTACTGATTGTGCTGGAAGGCTTTTGCCGTCCCGCCGGCAAAACCGCCAGGCAGAAAGGGTGAAGTGATGACCAATCACGCCGTACAACCGGACAGCGCGGTATTGCTGCATTTTGATCTTAAACTGGCGGACGGGCAGTTGGCCGATTCGACCCGACGCGAGAACAAACCGGCGCTTTTTCGGCTCGGGGACGGCAGCCTGTCCGCCGAGTTGGAGCAGGCGCTGCTCGGCCTGCGTGAGGGAGACCAGAAAAACTTCTCCCTGGCGCCGGAGTCGGCGTTCGGTCCGTCCAATCCCGATCTCATCCAGTTTTATTCGCGCCGCAATTTTATTGAGACCGGCGTGCCGGACGTGGGTACCATTATGCTGTTTACCGGTATTAAAGGCAGCGAAATGCCGGGGCTGATTAGCGACGTGGCGGAAGACTCTATCACCGTCGATTTCAATCATCCGCTCGCCGGTAAAGTGGTCTGGTTCGATATCGAAGTACTGGCGATTGACCCGCAACTGGAGGCGACCGATGAGCATACTGCTGGCTAATCCGCGCGGATTTTGCGCCGGCGTTGACCGGGCAATCAGTATCGTTGAGCGCGCGCTGGAAATCTATGGCGCGCCCATCTATGTGCGCCATGAAGTGGTGCATAATCGCTACGTGGTCGATATGCTGCGCCGGCGGGGGGCCATTTTCATTGAGCAAATCGCTGAAGTGCCTGATGGCTCAATCCTGATTTTCTCCGCCCACGGCGTTTCCCAGGCGGTGCGGGCAGAGGCGCGCAGCCGCGATTTGACCGTGTTTGACGCCACCTGCCCGCTGGTGACCAAAGTGCATATGGAGATCGCCCGCGCCAGCCGTAAGGGGACCGAGGCCATTCTGATTGGCCATACCGGTCATCCCGAAGTGGAAGGCACCATGGGGCAATACAACAACCCCGACGGCGGGATGTATCTGGTCGAATCGCCGGAGGATGTCTGGCAGCTTAACGTCAAAAACGTCGATAATCTGTGCTTTATGACCCAGACCACGCTGTCGGTGGATGATACCTCTGACGTGATTGACGCGCTGCGCGCGCGGTTCCCCACGATTATCGGTCCGCGCAAAGACGATATTTGCTACGCTACCACCAACCGCCAGGAAGCGGTGCGCAACTTGGCCGCCGATGCCGATGTGGTGCTAGTGGTCGGCTCGAAAAACTCCTCCAACTCCAACCGGCTGGCGGAACTGGCACAGCGGGTCGGCAAGCCGGCCTATCTGATTGACAGCACCGGCGACATCCAGGAAAGCTGGCTGCAGGGCACGCAGACAATCGGCGTCACTGCCGGCGCCTCGGCGCCGGATATCCTGGTGCAGCAGGTAATCGAACGTCTGCGCTCGCTGGGTGCCGAAGACGCTAAAGAGCTCATCGGCCGTGAGGAAAATATCATCTTTGAAGTGCCGAAAGAGCTGCGGGTCGACGTAAAGATGGTGGAATAACGCCACCATCGCTTCGCTGTCTTGCCCTGCGCTTTCGTAACGGCGTTCACCCCGCCAGCGCGGGTTAATCGAACCGGAAACGGTACGTTGGCGCGCCGCGGGTGCCGGTGGCGACCTGTAGCAGCATGCCGTCCAGCTCGCCGGGCGCCGCCAGTTGTTTACGCGCCGAGGTGATAAACAGCGTCGTGCCCTCCGAGCCGCCAAAGGCGCAGCAGCTGGGCTGCGTGACCGGCAGCGGCACATGTTCGGCGAGCGTAAGCGTACCGTGGCGGATACGGTAGCGGCTCAGACAACCGTGGCCGAAGCGGGCGGTAATCAAATCCCCTTCATGACTGAGCGCCGACCCGTCGGGCGTCATATCGTCAGCGGCGTGGCTGCGCATCTCCTGCGGCAAAATTCCCCGGCCGCGGGCTGAGAAAAACAACTGCTCGGCGCTGTCGGCAAACCAGACGCGATTTTCATGCCAGGCAAGCGTATTGGGAATGGTCATGGCGCCGGCCATTTTGACCGGCCGGGAATCGCCCGGTGCAAACCGATACCAGCCGCCGAGTGGCGCCGATTCGTTAACGTCCATAGTTCTGAACCACAGGGATCCGTCAGGGGCGATGGCGGCCTCGTTGGGATGGGTGCCGGCCGCGTCACGCGGGTAGGGGCAGAGCAACGCCGGCGGCGCCTGACAATCCTCCCATTGATAAAGCAGGATGCCCTGGTCGCTCACCAGCAAAAACTGTTCGCGACGCTCGGTTAGCAGCGCGGCGCGAGCGTGCGCTGCTCGATGGCATCCCGCTCCGGCCAATAGCGCAGTAATCGGCGTTGTAAAATATCGACCCACAACAGGGACCGACTCTGGCTGCACCAGACCGGGGATTCCCCCAGCTCGGCGCGATAATAGCCCACCGGACGCACCTGACCGCTAAAAAGCGTCTCCATCCTGACCTCATCTTTGGCTTCCCGATAAGCGCTAAGTGTAGCGGCTTTACGCGATGGGGAAAGCGTAAAAGTACATTGGCTATGAATAAATATTCAATTTGCGCTACGCGGCGCAAAAAAGTGTCGTCTGTCAGCGGCGTAGCTCATCCTCTGCGCGCCCGAGCGCAAATTTATCATCACTACGGATTTCTGCTGGCGGCGGCGCTCCGGCACGGTTAACCTGAGAATAACCGACAAGATAAAAAAGTGAGAGGATCCATGAGCAACACACCAATCCGCATCGCGGTCGCCGGCGCGGGTGGCCGGATGGGGCGCCAACTTATCCAGGCGGTGGCGCAGTCGGAACAGGCGACGCTGGGCGCGGCGTTAAGCCCTGCCGGTTCGGGATTGTGTGGGGTGGACGCCGGTGAGCTGGCCGGTATCGGCGCCTTGGGCGTCACGATAAGCGACGATCTCGCGGCGATAAAAGAGGATTTTGATATCCTCATTGATTTTACCCGTCCCGACGCCAGCCTGGCGTACCTGGATTTTTGCCGTCAGCATCGCAAAGGCATTGTCATCGGCACCACGGGGTTCAGCGATGCGCAGAAAGAGGCCATTAACGCGGCGGCCCAGGAGACGGGCATTGTTTTCGCCGCCAACTTCAGCGTCGGCGTCAATTTGATGCTTAAGTTGCTGGAAAAAGCGGCGCAGGTGATGGGGGAAGAGGCCGATATTGAAATTATCGAAGCGCATCACCGCCACAAAGTGGATGCCCCGTCAGGCACCGCTCTGGCCATGGGAGAAGCGATCGCCGGCACCCTCGGGCGCGATCTTGCCTATTGCGCGGTATATAGCCGTGAAGGACATACCGGTGAGCGCAAAGCGAAAAGCATCGGCTTTGCCACTGTGAGGGCCGGCGACATTGTGGGTGAGCATACCGCAATGTTCGCCGAGGTCGGCGAGCGCCTGGAGATAACCCATAAAGCGTCAAGCAGAATGACTTTCGCCAGCGGAGCGGTGCGTGCCGCTGTTTGGCTTTGCGGCCAGAAAAAGGGCCTTTACGATATGGTTAATGTGCTTGATCTTGACAAATTATAGGGAATTTATCTGAATTAATCGCTTGACGTGTTCGTTTTAATGCCTTGTTTATAATGAAGAATTAAGGTATTAGGCGCCCTAGTTCTCTTTTTTTTCGATTTAAGCTGATTTCAGGCCTAAATGGCCATTTTTTATCATTAAACGCGGGATTATACGGCGCGCCGGGCGGTTTTCTTCGCCAAAAGGTGCGGAAGAGCATCTATTGCCGCCCCGACGCCATTAAAATAGCGGGCAACCGTTTTCCTGGGCTGTTTTATCCTCTTTTTTAAGCCGTTCATGCCGTCATTACGTTAAAGTGGACGAAATCAGATAAAAAAATCCCTTTAGGGTAGACAAAGTACAGGGTCATCTTCAAAATGCGCCCAATTTGCCAAAATTCTACCTTACAGGTGATTTTTGCATTGATTCATGCCATTTTAATGAATTAATATGCAAATATAATGACTGAATATTCCTTGGAGGGTGTTTTGATAAAGTCAGCGCTGTTGGTTCTGGAAGACGGAACCCAATTCTACGGTCGGGCCATTGGGGCAGAGGGCACGGCGGTGGGGGAAGTGGTTTTCAATACGTCAATCACTGGTTATCAAGAAATCCTCACTGATCCTTCCTATTCCCGTCAAATCGTTACTCTCACTTATCCCCATATCGGCAATGCCGGCACCAATGAAGCAGACAAAGAGTCACCCCGCGTGCAGGCGCAGGCGCTGGTGATTCGCGACCTGCCGCTCATCGCCAGCAACTTTCGCGATACGCTGTCGCTCTCGGACTACTTGAAGCAGCAGAATATTGTCGGCATCGCCGATATCGATACCCGTAAGCTGACGCGTCTGCTGCGGGAAAAAGGGGCGCAAAACGGCTGTATCATCGCCGGCGATAGTCCGGATGCGCAGCTGGCGCTGCGCAAGGCCCGCGAATTCCCCGGCCTGAACGGTATAGATCTGGCGAAAGAGGTGAGTACTACCGAACAGTACAGCTGGACCCAGGGCAGTTGGACTCTGGGCGGGGGATTACCCGCGCCGGCGACGGACCTGCCTTATCATGTGGTGGCCTATGACTACGGGATTAAGCGCAATATCATGCGCATGCTGGTGGATCGCGGCTGCCGCTTGACGGTTGTGCCGGCGCAGACGCCGGCTGAAACGGTGCTGGCGATGAATCCCGATGGCATTTTCCTGGCCAACGGTCCGGGGGATCCGGCACCCTGCGATTACGCGATCGCCGCCATCCAAACCTTCCTCACCACCGACATTCCGTTGTTCGGCATTTGCCTGGGCCATCAATTGCTGGCGCTGGCCAGCGGCGCCAAGACGGTGAAGATGAAATTCGGTCACCACGGCGGCAACCATCCGGTAAAAGATCTGGCGGCCGACCGGGTGATGATCACCGCCCAGAACCACGGCTTCGCGGTGGATGAGAAAACGCTGCCCGCCACGCTGAGGGTAACCCATACCTCACTGTTTGACGGCACGCTACAGGGCCTACACCGCACCGACAAACCGGCGTTCAGCTTCCAGGGGCATCCCGAGGCCAGCCCCGGCCCGCACGACGCCGCCCCGTTGTTCGACCATTTTATCGAGCTCATCAACGCTTATCGCTCACAGCCTAACGTATCAGGAGCCTGAGATGCCAAAACGTACCGATATAAAAAGTATCCTGATCCTGGGCGCCGGCCCCATCGTTATCGGCCAGGCGTGCGAGTTCGATTATTCCGGCGCGCAAGCGTGCAAAGCCCTGCGCGAAGAAGGCTATCGCGTGGTGCTGGTGAATTCCAACCCCGCCACCATTATGACCGACCCCGACATGGCCGATACGACCTATATCGAGCCTATTCACTGGGAAGTGGTGCGCAAAATTATCGAAAAAGAGCGGCCGGATGCTCTGTTGCCGACCATGGGCGGCCAGACGGCGCTGAACTGCGCCTTGGAGCTCGAGCGTGAAGGGGTGCTGAAAGCGTTCTGCGTGGAGATGATCGGCGCCACCACCGACGCGATCGACAAGGCGGAAGACCGCCAGCGCTTCGATAAGGCGATGAAAAAAATCGGCCTGGAAACCGCCCGCTCCGGCATTGCCCATACCATGGACGAGGCGGTGGCGGCGGATGTCGGCTTCCCCTGTATTATCCGCCCGTCGTTCACCATGGGCGGCACCGGCGGCGGCATTGCCTATAATCGCGAAGAGTTTGCAGAGATTTGCGAGCGCGGTCTGGATCTGTCGCCCACCACCGAACTGCTGATCGATGAGTCCCTCATCGGCTGGAAAGAATATGAGATGGAGGTGGTGCGCGATAAAAAAGATAACTGCATCATCGTTTGTTCTATCGAGAATGTCGATCCGATGGGTATCCACACCGGTGACTCGATAACCGTCGCGCCGGCGCAGACCCTGACCGATAAAGAGTACCAAATCATGCGTAACGCCTCGATGGCGGTATTGCGTGAAATCGGCGTCGAAACCGGCGGCTCCAACGTCCAGTTCTCGGTCAATCCGAAAACCGGCCGGCTTATCATTATCGAGATGAACCCGCGCGTTTCCCGCTCCTCCGCGCTGGCGTCCAAGGCAACCGGCTTTCCCATCGCCAAAGTGGCCGCCAAGCTGGCGGTGGGGTATACCCTCGATGAGCTGATGAACGACATTACCGGCGGCCGCACGCCGGCCTCCTTCGAGCCGTCCATCGACTATGTGGTGACCAAAATCCCGCGCTTCAACTTTGAGAAATTCGCGGGCACCAACGACCGTCTGACCACTCAGATGAAATCGGTGGGTGAAGTCATGGCCATCGGCCGTACCCAGCAAGAGTCGCTGCAAAAAGCGCTGCGCGGGCTGGAAGTGGGCGCCAGCGGCTTCGATCCCAAGGTCAATCTCGACGATCCTGAAGCGTTGACCACCCTGCGACGCGAGCTGAAGGACGCCGGCGGCGAGCGTATCTGGTATGTGGCCGACGCCTTCCGCGCTGGCATGTCGGTGGACGGCGTGTTCAACCTGACCAATATCGACCGCTGGTTCCTGGTGCAAATCGAGGAGCTGGTCAAGCTGGAAAACGACGTGGCGGAGCGGGGTGTCACCGCCCTTAGCGCCGATTACCTGCGCCAGTTGAAACGCAAGGGCTTTGCCGATGCACGGCTGGCCGCCCTGGTGGGCGTGGCGGAGGCGGAAATTCGCAAATTACGCGAAAGCTACAATCTGCACCCGGTCTATAAGCGGGTGGATACCTGCGCCGCCGAGTTCGCCACCGATACCGCCTATATGTACTCAACCTATGATGAGGAGTGTGAATCCCAGCCTCATCAGGATCGCGAGAAAATCATGGTGCTGGGCGGCGGCCCGAACCGAATAGGCCAGGGCATCGAGTTCGACTACTGCTGCGTACACGCCTCGTTGGCACTGCGGGAAGATGGTTATGAGACCATCATGGTCAACTGTAACCCCGAGACGGTTTCCACCGATTACGACACCTCGGACCGTCTTTATTTTGAGCCGGTGACGTTGGAAGACGTGCTGGAAATCGTGCATATCGAAAAGCCCAAGGGCGTCATCGTGCAGTACGGCGGCCAGACACCGCTAAAACTGGCCCGCGCGCTGGAAGCCGCCGGCGTGCCGGTGATTGGCACCAGTCCGGATTCCATCGACCGGGCAGAAGATCGGGCGCGTTTCCAGCAGGCGGTCGAGCGTCTGGGGCTGAAACAGCCAGCCAACGCCACCGTCACCACCATTGACCTGGCGGTGGAAAAAGCCGCCACTATCGGTTATCCGCTGGTGGTGCGCCCCTCCTACGTCTTGGGCGGCAGGGCGATGGAGATCGTTTACGACGACACGGACCTGCTGCGCTACTTCCACAGCGCGGTTAGCGTGTCCAATGATGCGCCGGTGCTGCTTGACCGGTTCCTGGATGATGCGGTGGAAGTGGATGTCGATGCGGTTTGCGACGGCGAAAACGTGCTGATTGGCGGCATCATGGAGCACATCGAGCAGGCCGGGGTTCACTCCGGCGACTCGGCCTGTTCGCTACCGGCGTATACGCTGAGCCGTGAAATTCAGGACGTCATGCGCCAGCAGGTTGAAAAACTGGCGTTTGAGCTGCAGGTCAGGGGGCTGATGAACGTCCAGTTCGCGGTGAAGGATAATGAGGTGTACCTCATCGAGGTCAACCCCCGCGCCGCGCGGACGGTGCCGTTTGTTTCCAAGGCCACCGGCGTGGCGTTGGCGAAGGTCGCCGCCCGGGTGATGGTCGGCAAATCGTTGGTGGAGCAGGGAGTCATGCACGAAGTCATTCCGCCCTACTACTCGGTGAAAGAGGTGGTGCTGCCGTTTAACAAATTCCCCGGCGTGGACCCGATTCTGGGGCCGGAAATGCGCTCCACCGGCGAGGTCATGGGCGTGGGGCGGACCTTCGCTGAAGCGTTCGCCAAGGCGATGCTCGGCAGCCAGTCGCGCATGAAGAAAAGCGGTCGCGCGCTGCTGTCGGTGCGTGAAGGTGACAAAGACCGGGTGGTGGACCTGGCGGCCAAGCTGCTGAAACACGGCTTTGAGCTGGACGCCACCCACGGCACGGCGGTGATCCTGGGCGAGGCCGGTATCAATCCGCGTCTGGTGAATAAAGTCCATGAGGGACGGCCGCATATTCAGGACAGGATCAAAAACGGCGAATACAGCTATATCGTTAATACCACCGCCGGCCGCCAGGCGATTGAGGATTCCAAACTCATCCGGCGCAGCGCCTTGCAGTATAAAGTACATTACGACACGACGCTGAACGGCGGGTTCGCTACCGCGATGTCCCTCAACGCCGACGCCACCGCCCAAGTGATTTCGGTGCAGGAAATGCACGTGCAAATCACCGGCTGAATCCGGGTGTAACGGTGCTAAAAAGGGTGCGAAAGCATCTTTTTTTTATGGCTGTTTCGCTCCGGTTTAACCGATTTCCTTCTGCTGGCGCGGCGCTTTTAAGTGCTTTCTGAAATTTGTCACGCCTTACAAAGCCAGCTATCGACACCCCGGATCTCTTTCCGTATAGTGTCAGCAATTTTGTTGCCTGTAAGGGTTTTTATGATTATTAGCCTGATTGCCGCCCTGGCGGTAGATCGTGTGATTGGGATGGAAAATGCCATGCCCTGGCATCTTTCCGCCGATCTGGCCTGGTTTAAGCGTAACACGCTCGACAAACCGGTTATCATGGGGCGCCGAACGTTTGAGTCCATCGGTAAGCCGCTGCCGGGGAGACACAATATTGTGCTGAGTAGCCGTCCCGGCGATAACGACGACGTGACCTGGGTGTCAACGCCTGCGCAGGCGCTGGCCACGGCGGGTGCAGTGGCAGAAGTGATGGTGATCGGTGGCGGGAGAGTCTACGAGACCTTTTTGCCGCAGGCCGGGCGGCTCTATCTGACCCATATCGATGCGGAAGTGGATGGCGATACCTGGTTTCCCGACTATGAGCCGGATGAATGGCAATCCACCTTCAGCGAATTCCATGACGCCGACGAGAAAAATACCCACAGCTACTGCTTTGAAGTCCTCGAACGCCGCGGATGACGTGCGTCCCGAGCTGTAGCACCGCGGATGACGTATGACCCGACCTGCTGCGTCGTGGATGATGTGTGATTTTGTGGCGCCATCCGCACCGAGGCCATGCGGCTAGACACCCGCCAAGCCGCCGGGGTTGGCCTTAAGCACTGATGGGATTTTCGATACCGGTCTCGTTTTGCCGGTTGGAGGGCACGCGGGTAAACGTTTTATCCTCCCAGCGCAGCAGGGTCAGTTCCCCACCCCAGCAGCAGCCGGTGTCGAGCCCATAGATATGCGCCGGTGTTCCCTGGCCCATTAGCGAAGCCCAGTGGCCGAAAACGATGCTGTAGCACTCGGGCACCGGTCCCGGTAGCGCAAACCAGGGCCGTAGCGGCGCCGGCGCTTTATCCGGTATATCCTTGCAGTTCATTTCCAACTGGCCGTTGGGAAAGCAGTAGCGCATGCGGGTGAACACGTTGGTACTGAACCGCAAACGCGCCAAACCGCTCAGCTCCGGACTCCAGTTGTTCGGCATATCGCCGTACATGGCGTCGAGGAACAGCGGATAGCTGTCGCTGCTGAGCACCGACTCCACCTCCCGTGCGCACTGGCGCGCCGTCGCGAGATCCCACTGCGGCGTGATGCCGGCGTGGGCCATCACCAATTTTTTCTCCTCATCCACCTGCAGCATCGGCTGACGGCGCAGCCAGTTGATTAATTCATCGGCGTCCGGCGCTTCCAGCAGCGGTGTAATGCGATCTTTCGGCTTATTGCGGCTGATACCGGTATAGACCGCCAGTAAATGCAGATCGTGATTGCCCAACACCATACGTACGCTATCGCCCAAACTGCGCACCAGGCGCAGCACCTCTAGCGAACCGGGGCCGCGCGCGACCAGATCGCCGGTCAGCCACAGGGTGTCCAGCGCCGGATTAAACTCAACTTGCGCCAATAGGATTTTCAGCTCGTCGAAGCAGCCGTGAATATCACCGATTAAATAAGTCGACATAGCTAGTTTATAAGAGAAGGAATTGCCAGGCGGAAGACGGGGATCGCAACGTGAAACCCTTGTCCCTGATCATCGACCATATCGTAATGGCCCTGCATGGTGCCGAGCGGGGTTTCCAACACCGCCCCGCTGGTATATTGAAACTCGCCGCCGGGAAGGATGCGCGGCTTTTCGCCCACCACCCCTTCACCCTGGACCTCGATCTCCTGGCCGTTGGCGTTGGTGATAAGCCAATAACGCCCCATCAGCTGCACGGGATGCCGTCCCAGATTGCGCAGTGTGATGGTATAGGCGAAAACGTAACGATCCTTTTCTGGCTGAGACTGTGTCTCTATGTACATGCTCTGAACCTGAACGCAGACACGGGGCGAGTTAATCATCAAAGCACTCCTGTTAGTCTTGTGAAACGGGGCGCTCCGCCAGCACGTTAGCTAACCGGCAGTAATGCTCAACGCTCAAATTTTCCGCGCGCAGCGTCGCGTCGATACCCTGTTCCGCCAGCTGTTGCGCACTAAAAATATTGCCCAGGCTATTGCGCAGCGTCTTGCGGCGCTGGTTGAACGCCAGCCTGGTCAACGTGGCCAGTTTACTCAAATCGCGGACCGGGAACGGCAGCGTAGCATAGGGCACCAGCCGCACCACCGCCGAATCCACTTTCGGCGCCGGCCGAAACGAGGTCGGCGGCACTTCTAGCACCGGGATGATGTTGCAGTAGTACTGCGCCATCACGCTCAAACGGCCGTAGGCCTTGCTGTTCGGGCCAGCCACCAGCCGGTTGACCACCTCTTTTTGTAGCATAAAGTGCATATCGCGAATGGCATGAGTATAGCTGAAAAGGTGGAACATAAGCGGCGTAGAAATGTTGTAGGGCAGATTGCCGAATACCCGCAGCGGCTGGCCCCGTTCGGCGGACAGCGCGGCGAAATCCACCGTCATGGCGTCCTGCTGCACGATGTTTAGCTTGGACTGCAAGAAAGGATGAGTGGCCAGGCGAGCGGCCAAATCACGGTCAAGCTCGATAACGGTCATGGCGTCGATGCGCTCCGCCACCGGCTCGGTCAGGGCGCCCAGACCGGGGCCGATTTCCACTATTGCCTGGCTGGGCTCGGGATGAATAGTAGTAACAATAGCATCAATAATTGAGCTATCGTGTAGAAAGTTCTGGCCGAAACGCTTGCGCGCCAGATGCCCCTGATGAACGCGGTTATTCATTACGATGTCTTATCATGTCGATGGCGAGATTAAGCGCCGTTTTGATACTGCCGGCCTCCACCTGTCCCGATCCGGCCAGCTCCAGGGCGGTGCCGTGATCGACGGAGGTACGAATGAAGGGGAGCCCCAGCGTGATATTGACCGCCCGGCCGAATCCCTGATATTTCAGCACCGGCAGACTCTGATCGTGATACATAGCCAGCACCGCATCCGCCTGCTGCAAATATTTCGGTTGAAATAGCGTATCGGCAGGCAACGGACCGACCAGATTATACCCTTTGGCGCGCAGTGTATCCAGGGCAGGCGTGATCACCTCGATTTCTTCCCGGCCCATATGGCCGCCTTCGCCGGCGTGGGGGTTCAGCCCGCAGACATAGATGCACGGCTGCGCGATACCGAATTGCCGCTTGAGATCCCGGACCAGGATCGTAATGACTTCATCCAGGGACCGGCGGGTGATGGCGCCCGGAACCGCCAGCAGCGGCAAGTGGGTGGTCGCGAGCGCGACACGCAGCGACTCGGTGGCCAACATCATGACGACGCGATCGCGGCCGCTGCGCTCGGCGAAATATTCGGTATGGCCGCTGAACGGCAGGCCGCCGTCGTTAATGATGCCCTTATGCACGGGACCGGTGAGCAGCGCTGCGAACTCGCCGCTGAGGCAGCCGTCGCAGGCGCGGGCCAGGGTCGCTATCACATAATGGCTATTGGCGGCATTGAGTTCGCCGGCAATGACCGGCGCCGGCGCCTCGATGGCCAGCACCGTTAGTTTCCCGGCCTGCCGCGGCGTAGCCGGCTCTTCGGGACGATAGGGGTGCAGCCGCAGCGGCAGGTTGAGCTGTCGCGCCCGCGCCGTCAATAGCGCGGGATCGGCGCATATCACCAGCTCGACCGGCCACGCCTGCTGGGCCAGTATGGCGACGAGATCGGGTCCTATCCCGGCGGGTTCGCCGGGGGTGATGACAATGCGTTGATTATTGCCCATTGTTGTCGATAATTTTCACATAGGCGGACGCGCGCTGCTCCTGCATCCAGGTTTGCGCCTCTTCGGCGAACTTGCGGTTAAACAGCAGCCGATAGGCGCGGTCTTTTTGGGCGGCGTCGGTGCGATCCACTTGGCGGGTGTCGATAAGCTGAATCAGATGCCAGCCGAAGGACGAATGCACCGGCGTGCTGATTTCCCTTTTCTTCAGATGCATCAGTGCATCGCGGAAGGCCGGGTCGAATGCATCGGCGGAGCTCCAGCCCAGATCGCCGCCCTGATTGGCGGAACCCGGGTCCTCGGACAGCTGTTTAGCGGCGGCGCTGAAGCTGAGGCGGCCGCTCTTGATTTGCGCCGCGATATCCTCAAGCTTGGCGCGAGCCTGTTGATTGGTCATCACCACCGAGGTGCGCAAAAGAATGTGGCGCGCATGCACTTCGGTGACCGTCACTTTTTGATCGCCGCCGCGAATGTCGTTGACTTTCAGGATATGAAAACCGACGCCGGAACGGATCGGGCCGACAATGCTGTCCTTCTGAGCGCCCTGCAATCGCGCCGCGAACAGCGACGGCAGCTCTTCGAGTTTCCCCCAGCCCATTTGACCGCCTTTCAGCGCCTGCGGGTCAGCGGAGTAAGTGATTGCAAACTTGCCGAAGTCTGCGCCGTTCTTGCTTTGTTCGACTAAAGAATTGGCCAGCGCTTCCGTTTTATCCAACTGATCCTGGGTCGGGTTTTCCGGCAGCGGAATAAGAATATGGCTAAGATTGAATTCCGCGCCGTTACCGGTTTGGGCGGCGATCTGCTGCGCCAGCGAGTCCACTTCCTGCGGCAAAATAGTCACGCGGCGGCGGACTTCGCCGTTGCGCACTTCGGCAATCAGCATCTCTTTGCGGATTTGCGCCCGGTAGGTGTTGTAGTCCATACCGTCATAGGCCAGGCGGTTGCGCAGCTGATTGAGGGTCATGTGGTTCTGGGCGGCGATATTGCCGATAGCCTGATCCAGCTGCTCGTCGCTGATGGTGATATTGGCGCGCTGGGCCAGCTGCAGAATGATGTTGTCCATAATCAGCCGGTCGAGGATCTGGCGGCGCAGCGTCGCGTCGTCCGGCAGTTGTTGATTGGCTTCCTGAGCGCCGTGTTTCACCGTGGTCAGCATGCTGTTCACATCACTTTCCAGGACGCCGCCGTTGTCCACCACGGCGGCAACTTTATCCACGACCTGCGGGGCGCCATGGGCGCACAGGGCGAGGGCGAGGGCGAGGATAAACGTTCTCCAGTTTTTCATAACTTTTCCATATATATCAGCCGCATACGCGGATTAAGTTCAATGTTTGCGTCGAGACTGCAGCATTAAAACGCCCGCTGATAGGGGAGAATGCCGGATCCCAGCATCTTGTCCGTACCCAGGCCATAATTGCTGCTCAAACCGCGCAGTTCAATATTAAACGACACTTTGTTGTCGTACTGGCTGGAACTGTCGGTATTGTTCCAGCCGGTGATCTTCCGCTCATAGCCCACATTGATAGCCCAGCAGCAGGTGTTGTATTGCAGGCCGACCAATTGGTCCGCCGGCTGGTTGGCCTTGGTATCGTAATAATACGCGCCGACCAGCGACCAGCGGTCAACCAGCGGCCAACTGCCGGTGACCCCCACCTGTGAAATGCCCTGTTGATAGCCGGGATGGCTAATGYCGGACAGCATCTGCTCAATATATTGCGGGCTGGCGTAACGGTAGTTCAGCTGTAGGATGCGGTTCTCGTCGCGCCGGTACTCCAGCACCGCATCGCCCAGCGCAACGCTGTTCAGACGGGAGTCATACTGCAGGCCGCCGCGGACCCCCCACTGATTGCTGATACGCCAGTAGCTATCTCCCGCCCAAACCACGTTGCCGGTATTATCATAATTATCCCAGGTGCCGGTGATATCACCGGTACGGGGCCGCGAGAAGTAGAAGTAGTAGATTTGACCCACGGAGGCGTTAAATCGTTCCACGCGCTGATCGTCATAAATTCGGGTGGTCACGCCGCCCGCCAATTGGTTGGCGGACGAAATACGGTCGAGGCCGCTATAGGTGCGATCGCGGAACAGGCCGGAGTAGTCGGTTTGCAGGATAGTGGAGTCGTAAACGCCGATATCGTTCTGGTTGCGATAGGGGACATACAGGTATTGCAGCCGCGGCTCCAGCGTCTGCGTGTAATCGGGCGCGTAATCCATATCACGCTCGAACACCATCTTGCCATCGGTTTTAAACTGCGGCGAAACCCGATTGACCGACCCCTTCAGGTGACGGCCGGTAGTGGTATTCTCGTTGTAGTAATCGATATTTTCCTGCTGATAGTGGGTGGCCATCAGCTTGGCTTCGGTATTCAGACTACCCCAGCGGTTGGCCAGCGGCAGGTTGAGCGTGGGCTCGATATGCAAGCGGGTGGCTTCGGGATAGTCGTTGTTAACGTTGGTGAATTTGGCCGCCTGGCTGAATACCTTGAGGTCAAAGGGACCGATGTCGTTTTTATAATAGGTCAAGTCGAACTGGGGCGCGGCGCGGTAAGCGTCGCTACTATTGGTGTCAAAGACCTGGAACTGCTTGTACGACAGGGCGGAGTCCCAGTTTTCATCGGCATAGCCGAAGCTGAATTTTTGCGTGGCGTAGCCGTCGGTGGTGCTGCCGTACTTGGAATCCAGATCGTCGAAATAGTTGGAGTCGCTGACTTTGGTGTAGTCGACGTTGAAACGCCACACCTGATCCATGACGCCGTTATGATGCCAATAGAGCAGCCAGCGGTCGCTGTCGCTGGCGTGCTCGCTGCTGTAAACCCGATCTTTGGGCAGCCAGTCAAATTCCACCAGCCCTTCGCCCGGGGTCGTCAGATAGCGGAACTCGGTCTGGATCTGGGTGCCGCGTTTACTCATGTAATTCGGCGTGATGGTGGCGTCGTAGTTGGGCACCAGGTTCAGGTAGTAGGGCGCGCTGAACTCGAAGCCGTTGTTGCTGCCGTATTTGGCATTGGGGATAAGGAAACCGGAGCGGCGCTTGTCGCCCACCGGCATTTGCAAATACGGACTGTAGAAGACCGGCACCTTACCGATTTTAAAGCGCGCGTTCCAAATCTCGGCGACTTGCTCCTCGCGGTCGTGGATCACTTCCGAACCGACCACGCTCCAGCTGTCGTCACCCGGCAGGCAGGAGGTAAAACTGCCGTTTTCCAATACCGTGTAGCGGTTATCGCCGCGCTGTTTCATGGTATCGGCGTCGCCGCGGCCCTGCCGGCCCACCATCTGGTAATTACCCTGATAGACGTCGGTATCTTTGGTGTTGAGATTAGACCAGGCTTTGGGGCCCTGCAGTTTGATCTCATTGCTGGCATAATTGACATTGCCGGTGGCGGTAACGGTACGCAGCAGCGTCTGGTTTTGCTCCTGGCGCTGCGTGAGCTGCACTTCATCGGCGGTGAGCGTGCTGTTGCCCTGCTCAATATCCACGTTACCGCTAAATAGCGCATGATCGGGATAATTCGCCGCGGTTTTGTCGGCCTGTATATGCACCGGCAGCGTGTTGGGGTCGCCATTGACAAGAGGTTTGGTATAGGCCAGCACGCCCAACAGGCATTGATCCGCCAGAGCGGCCAGCGCCTGCTGGCTATAGAGAGCGGACCCGATAAGGCTGGCCAGCAGTGTGGGTAAACGTTTTTTCATAAGCGTTTTTCAGGTGTTCCGTCATCCAGGGCTTATCGCGGCAAACGGTCAGAGACTATATCACTCATAAGCGTTGCGCCAGTGTTAAATCCTGCCGTTTCGCCGCGCACCGTTAGGCTTAGCGTTAAATGACAGGTATGATAAAGCAATTTTGTACCGACGGCATGATGAATTGAGGAGTATATGCGTTATTGGGGTAAGCTGTTGGGCGTTATTGTGGCGATTTGGTCAGGCGGCGGTTTTTGGGCCATCGTACTGGGCCTGCTGATTGGCCATATGGTGGATAAGGCGCGGGGCGCCCGCGTGACCGGTCCCGGCTATTTTTCCGATCAACAAACCCGGCAAAACGTTTTTTTCCGCACCACTTTCCAAGTGATGGGCCATTTAACCAAGTCCAAAGGGCGGGTCACCGAGGCGGACATCGTAAACGCCAATAGGCTGATGACGCGGATGCAACTGAATGATGCGCTGAAAAGCGCCGCGCAGGAGGCGTTCCGCGAAGGGAAAGATAGCGATTTCCCCCTGCGCGGCCGGCTGCGCGAGTTTCGCCAGGTCTGCTTTGGCCGCTTCGATCTCATCCGCATTTTTTTGGAAATCCAAATCCAGGCGGCCTTCGCCGATGGTTCGCTGCACCCCAACGAGCGGCAGGTGCTGTACGTCATCGCCGAAGAGCTGGGCATCAGCCGCGGCCAGTTTGATCAGTTCCTCAGCATGATGGAGGGCGGCGCGCAGTTCGGCGGTCAGCATGAGTCTTACCAGGGCAGTTACCGCCAGCCGGGATGGGCGCAGGGACCGACCCTGGAGGACGCCTGCAAAGTGCTCGGCGTCAGTCCCCAGGACGATGGCCCGACGATTAAGCGTGCCTATCGCAAGCTGATGAGCGAGCATCATCCCGACAAGCTGGTCGCGAAAGGGCTGCCGCCTGAAATGATGGAAATGGCCAAACAGAAAACGCAAGCGATCCAGCAGGCCTATGATCTTCTAAAGCGGGAAAAGGGCTTTCGCTAAGCGGCAAAAATGCCCTGGGCTAACCGACGGGCGCAGACCGTGCCCGGCGGTTTGGGTGGGGCAAAGCACGCCGAGGAACGGCATGTCGTGCCGCGCGTTTCCCGCACCGGCAAGGGAAAAGCGGCGGTTTAGAAATCAAATCCGCCTCGCAGTGAAAATGAATCGGCGAGCCGTAGTGGGGATGGGTGATGGCCAGGGTTTGGGCGTTGAAGCATCAACCGCGGCGCCATGGCTTTGGCCGCAGGCGTAGCGTAAAACCCGTCGCCCAGGATGGGATGACCGAGGGACTGCATATGCACCCACAGCTGATGCGAGCGACCGGTCAGCGGCGTCAGCCGCACGCGGGCGCTGTGATCGGGATCGCGGGATAGGACCTCATAGTGGGTCAACGCCGCTTTGCCGGTGTCGAAACAGACCTTCTGCCACGGCCGGTTTGGCCAGTCGCAGATAAGCGGCAGGTCGACGTCGCCTTCATCGCGCGCGGGATGCCCCCACACCCGGGCGATATAGGTTTTGCGCGGCTCGCGCTCACGAAACTGGCGTTTCAATTTACGCTCCGCGGCCTTGGTCAGCGCCACCACCAGCACGCCGCTGGTGGCCATATCCAGACGATGCACCGATTCCGCCTGCGGGAATTCCGCCTGTATCCGCGTCATGATGCTGTCTTTGTGCTCCAGCGCCCGCCCGGGCACCGACAATAATCCGCTCGGCTTATTGACCGCCATGATATGCGCATCCTGGTACAGGATATGAATGTGGGCTTCATAAGCATTCATAAAGGGTCAGACCTCGTAAAAAAGGTAAGCGCCCCGTGGAGGACGTCTTGAATTATTGGTGGGTTTGTTGTATGAGACAGTAAACCTACGTTACACGCTTATGCTCATTGTATTTTCACATTGTATTGATTTTAATAACTTTTATTTCCATC
>NZ_JBLKSS010000128.1:0-25937 GCF_047607725.1 Sodalis sp. (in: enterobacteria)
ATATTCCATCCAGAGCAGCTGTTTGGTCACGCCCTTGCGGCTTAACTCGGTATCGATATCAAGCCAGCTGGGTAAGGTCTTGATAGCCTTGCCGGATTTGCCGGGATAGAGCAGGCGGTCGAGGTCGACGGGGGACAGTTACGCCGGCAATGGCCAGACCAGGTTAGCTACCGTGAATCGGCCGAGGATATCGTGCACTGTGGTACAGCCTATGCCGAGCGCTGCTGCGATGGTGCGATGGTGCGATGGTGCGATGGTGCGATGGTGCGATGGTGCGATGGTGCGATGGTGCGATGGTGCGATGGTGCGATGGTGCGATGGTGCGATGGTGCGATTCGAGCGATGCCGCTCAAATTTCATGCGTAATACATTGATATAGATGAAAATTTCTGTTCTCGCGTTCTTCTTTTTACGTGCCATGCCATACCCCCGGAAGCTAAAAGTTTCCAGAGTATGGCGGAACAGAAGATGAGCGATCGGACAGAATCGGAATCGCTGATCGGGCGACCGGAATCAGTGATCGGGCGTGACCGGAACCAGCAGGCAAGGTAGAGCGAATAGAGTAAGCAAACCAGCGGAATGACGATAAAGGCCAGCATGGTGGCGAGTTTGGCGCCGTCGGTTTGTACGGCGAGGGACTTATCAAATCCCCCTAATACCAGAACCTAGCCGATGATAGTCGACCCGATGGCGCCGGTTAATTTGCGGGTAAAGGTTTGGCATGCGGCGAACGTGCCCGCTCTGAGCTTGGTCGACACCAGCGAATCAACATCCGGCACCAGAGGGATGACATTCCACACGGTATATTCCATGGTCTGTCGGCCAATTTGGAACAGTGCAGATAAAACAATGATGGTCACAAACGCCGTGACGGGGGCGAGCTGGATACCGATCAGATAAAGGCCCAGATAATAAAGCAGCACCAGGATCATCAGCGAGAAAGCCAGCGGCCAGAGCCATTTCGACCCGTAGCGGTACATAAAATAGGTCGCGATGGGGACAAAGATTAAGCCGATGATGGAAAGTGAAGACGCCGTTTGCGCCATCGCTTGGGAAAGATCCAGCACAAACGCGACGTAGAAGAAGAAGGCGGTATTAAAACAGTCTTTGGCAAAATAAGAGACGAAATAGAGGGTACAGATTCTGCGGCAGGCCTTGGTCTTCAAAACGCGCCCGTATTCTTTAAAAGCGTAGAGGAGATTTTTCTTTTCATCGGTTTTGGTGTGTTGCTCAAATTCGGCCACGTAGTTGTGCGAGAATTCCCAGGTGGTGAAATAGTAAGCGCCCCGTGGAGGACGTCTTGAATTATTGGTGGGTTTGTTGTATGGCCCGGTAAGAATATGTTCCACTACGGATGCCTAGTGAACCCGCATCCTATAAGGGACGGCTGTCAGATCATGGATAATCCGGCGATGATAGTGTCCACTTAAATTTTAATGGACACTATCACAAACTTCAGAACCACTAATTTCATATCACTCAAACCGGGATGGAAATAAAAATTATTAAAATCAATACAATATGAAAATGTAATGAGCATAAGCGTGTAACGTAGGTTTACTGTCTTATACAACAAACCCACCAATAATTCAAGACGTCCTCCACGGGGCGCTTACGATCAAACGACCCAGCGCTTTAACGTCGGCCTGGTGGCAATTACGGATGTGCAGAATGCGCGCTCGGAATATGACACGGTTCTGGCCTCGGAAGTGAGCGCCCGTAATGATCTGGACAATGCGTTAGAAGCGTTGCGCCAGATAACCGGCATAGATTATCCGCAGTTGGCGACGCTGAATATCGCAAGCTTCAAGACCCAGCGTACCGATGCGATCACCAATCTGTTGAAAGAAGCGGAAAACCGGAACCTCAGCTCGGCGCGTCTGTCGAAGGATCTGGCCCGTGAACAAATTCGCTACTACCAGACCGGCCATATGCCGACGCTGGATCTCAACGCCTCGTCGACGGTCAGCAATACCGACTACAATGGCTCGCGTAATAATTCCATAACAAATCCCGATAAGCATATCGGCGGAAACGCTATCGGCCTGAATCTAAACGTACCTCTGTATAGCGGCGGTTCCGTCACTTCCCAGGTGAAGCAGGCGCAGTACAATTTCGTCAGCGCCAGCGAGCAGCTTGAAAGCGCGCATCGCACCATGGTCAGGACCCTGCGCTCGTCGTTCAGCAATATATCCGCCTCCATCAGCAGCATCGTCGCTTATGAACAGGCGGTAGTGTCGGCGCAAAGCTCCCTGGACGCCTCGGAAGCCGGCTACCAGGCGGGCCCCCGCACTATCGTCGACGTGCTGGACGCCACCACCACGCTTTATGATCGCAAGCGAAATCTCTCCCAGGCGCGCTACGATTATCTGATTAATCAATTAAACCTCAAATCCGCTCTCGGCACGCTGAACGAAGCGGATCTGGTGACGCTAAATAATACGCTCGGCAAAATAGTACCGACCGATCCGCAGACGGTGGCGCCGGAAAACGCCACGCAGGAAAACCGGGCCGATGGCGCCGATACGTCGCGCAACGCCAATACCGCGCGCAGTAGTGCTGTACAAACAGCCGTCCAGCCGCGCGCGACCCGTGTGACGACCGCGCCAGCCGCCGGCTGCGCTACCGGACGCAATCCTTTCCAGCATTAAGTTCTTTCCCGGCGGCCAGGCGAGACGCTTGTTTCCCCTCTTGGCCGCCGGTGCTGTCCCTTGCCCGCCCCTGTCCGCTCGAGCGATCACAGGGAAGTGTATAACTACGTAAAGATTCCGGCCGTAGGCGGCCCCCATGCTTCATTTATCACCGTTTTTCCCCTATTCTACAGTGATTTCTCTGGATCGCAGTTAATATCAATAAAGCAGGAAAATAATGAAACGCACTAAACAGATTAATCACGCCAGCTTTCGCAAGCATTGGCGCGCTTACCGTATGGCGCCCGTCGCGCTGGCCGTCGGTGCCGTTTTTGTACTGGCCGGCTGTGAAAAAAGCGACGAAAACGTATCGCTGTACATGAACAGCGACGACTGTACCCGCGCCAATCCCTCACTGAGCGAACAGTGCACCACCGCTTACAACAGCGCGCAGCAGGAAGCGGTGAAAACCGCCCCCAAATACGTCTCCCGCGCCGACTGCGTGGCGGAGTTCGGCGAAGATCAATGCACCCAGGTCCCGGCGCAGGCCGGCATGGCGGCGGAATCCCAGCACAGCGGCGGCATGTGGATGCCGTTGATGGCGGGCTATATGATGGGCCGCATGATGGGCGGCTACGCGCAGCAGCCGCTGTTCAGCTCCCGTGCCGCCAATAGTCCGGCGCGCGGCCAGTTTGTCGACGCCAGCGGCCGCGGCTACGGGGCGGCCACCAGCGGCCGGTCGATGACGGTGCCCAAGACCGCCCTGGCGCCCAAGCCGGCGACCACCCAGACCATTACCCGCGGCGGCTTCGGTGAGACCGTCGCCAAACAGAGCGCCATGCGCAGCAGCAGCGCCACGCCGCACCGCACCATGGGCGGCTAACGGGACATGAAACGAGTTACCATCAGCGAAAGGCCGGACTGGCGGGAGAAAGCCACTGAATACGGCTTTAATTTTCATACCCTGTACGGTGAACCTTACTGGTGCGAGGACGCTTACTATCAGTTCACCCTGGCGCAAATCGAAACGCTGGAGGACGCCACCGCCGAGATTCATCAGATGTGTTTGCAGGTGGTGGACAAAGTGGTGGCCAGCGAGGAGCTAATGACCAAATTCCGGATCCCCCGGCATACCTGGTCGTTTGTGCGCAACGCCTGGCAAACGTGCCAGCCGTCGCTCTATTCGCGCCTTGATCTGGTGTATGACGGCCAGTATCCGCCAAAATTGTTGGAAAACAATGCCGATACGCCCACCTCCCTGTACGAAGCGGCGTTCTTCCAATGGATTTGGCTGGAAGATCAATTAAACGCCGGGCAGTTGCCGGCCAACGCCGACCAGTTTAATAGCCTACAGGAGAAGCTTATTGCCCGCTTCGCCGAACTTCAGTCGCAGCACGGTTTTAGCCTGCTGCACCTGGCCTGCTGCCAGGATACCGAAGAAGATCGCGGCACGGTGCAGTATCTGCAGGATTGCGCCACGGAAGCAGGGTTGCCCAATACGTTTCTTTATATCGAAGAGCTGGGGCTGGGAGAGAAAGGGCAGTTCACCGATATGCAGGATCAGGTCATCAGCAACCTGTCCAAGCTCTATCCGTGGGAATTCATGTTGCGCGAAATGTTCTCTACCAAGCTGGAAGACGCAGGTGTGCGCTGGCTCGAGCCTGCCTGGAAATGCATTTTATCCAACAAGGCGCTGCTGCCGATGCTTTGGCAGATGTTTCCCGACCACCCCAATTTGCTGCCGGCCTATTTTGCCGAAGACGATTTCCCGCCGATGGACAATTATGTTGTGAAACCGCTGTTCTCGCGGGAAGGCTCTAACGTGCGGGTCTTCGAGCAAGGGCGGGAGACCGCGCGGGTGGACGGCCCCTACGGCGAAGAGGGGTCGATTGTACAGGCGTTTTGCCCGCTGCCCCGCTTCGGCGATTGCTATACGGTGATCGGCAGCTGGCTGGTTAACGATCAACCTTGCGGCATCGGCCTGCGTGAAGACAGACAGATAATTACCCAGGATCTTTCCCGCTTTTATCCGCACATTATCGTTGATTGATCCTGCGGCGGCGTAGTGATGCCGCGCCGCCGCCTCAGCCCACCTGCACCGACAGCATACTGATGGACCCCAGCGTAATACCGTCCACGGGCACCGTGACCGGCTCATCGCCGATCCGGCTGCCCAGCACATGCAGCAACGGCAAAAAGTGCTCCGGCGAGGGATTGGACAGCGCGGCATCCTGATGCTGCCGATAATGTATCAGCGGATGCGGTTCCCCTTGCGCGCAGAGATTTCAGCGCACAAACTGATCGAACGAAAGTGCCCATGGGTAGGGTTCAGCCTCGTCCTGCCAGCGTACCGTGCGCAGGTTATGTACTACATTGCCGCTGGCCATCAGCATCACGCCTTCATCGCGCAGCGCGGCCAGTTTTTCCCCGAGGGCGAAATGGTAAGCGGCATCGCGCGTCGCGTCGATGCTGAGTTGCACCACCGGAATATCCGCCTCTGGATACATTTTAATGAGTACGCCCCAAGTGCCGTGGTCCAACCCCCATTCGCCGGTATCGGCATGCACCGACACCGGCGCCAGCAGGGACTGTACCCGTTGCGCCAGCGGAAAACCGCCGAAATCGTGTACGGTGCGCGGCTGCGCCATGGCGGTGACGGCAGTGCCCTGTGTATACCAATGGGCCGAAATGGCCAATATGGCCTTCGGCCGCGGCAGTGTCTGACCCAGCTGTTGCCAGATACGGGTATAGCGGTTGTCTTCCTGCACGTTCATCGGACTGCAGTGACCGAGGAAAAGGGCGGGCATGCGTGGGCTACTCATCAGATATCCTTATTCGTTGTGTGTCGCTTACGGCGGCTGATGGCATCACGTTACCGCTTTTCGCCGCGCAAAGAACCGAGATAACGATGATGAAGATAATCAGGAAAATTGAATAACCGAGGCCAACAAATGAAAACAGCATTGCTATTTGGCGCCAGCGGATTAGTGGGTGGTAATCTCTTGTCCACCTTGTTAGGTCATCGCGCCTATGGGCAAGTCATTGCGGTAGTTAGGCGAAAGCTGCCGCTGCGCCATCCGCAGCTGACACAACTAAGCGGCGATATCGACACGCTGCCCGCGCAGACGGACGCGCAGGTGGCGGAGGATGTGTTTATCGCCCTCGGCACCACCCGCAAAAACAGCCCCGATCGGCGAGACTATTACCGCATCGAACATGATTATCCACTGTTGGCGGCGCTGCTGGCCCTTGAGCAGGGCGCGCGTTCGCTATCGCTGGTGTCAGCGGTGGGCGCGAGCGTCGGCTCTTACGCGTTTTATCTGCGTATCAAAGGGGAAACGGAGCGGGATATTGTTGCGCAGCGCGCAGCGCGGACGCACCTCTTTCGGCCCTGCATGATTCTGGGCGAGCGGCAAGAGCGCCGCCCGCTGGAGAGAGGGCTCAACCGCGTTTGGCCTCGGCTGGATCCCGTACTGCGGGGACGGGCGAAAAAATACCGCGCCATAACGGCGGCGGATATCGCTGCGGCGATGGTCGCCGCAGCGCAGCTCTCCACAGATGAAGTAATGATTTACACCTGGCAGGAAATGCGAAGGTTAGCGCTGGCTACCGACTGACGCAACCCCGGGCCCTGCCAGGACGGTCAGCTTACTTCGCGCGCAAGAGCGCGACGATAGGTCACCAGATCTTCAATGGTAAGCACCGGCATGCCGTGGTGCCGGGCGAAGGCCACAATTTCCGGCGCATGCGCCATGGTACCATCGTCATTGGTCACTTCGCACAGCACGCCCGCCGGCTTCAGGCCGGCGAGGGTGGTTAAATCCACGGCCGCTTCGGTATGCCCCCCGCGCACCAGCACGCCGCACGGCTGCGCGCGCAGCGGGAACACATGCCCAGGGCGGTTAAGATCGGTGGGTTTGGCGTTATCTTTGATGGCGGCCCGAATCGTCGTCAGGCGATCGGCGGCGGATACCCCGGTGCTGACCCCTTCAGCGGCTTCGATAGTGACGGTAAAGGCCGTCTGATAATGACTGCTGTTACGTTCAACCATCATCGGCAGCGCCAATTGCTGGCGGCGTTCTTCGGTCAGGCACAGGCACACGATACCGCTGCCGTGGCGAATGGCCAACGCCATCTGCTCAAAGGTCATGTTTTCCGCGGCGAATATCATATCGCCTTCATTTTCACGATCTTCATCGTCCAGTACCAGTACCCCGCGGCCGTTGCGCAGCGCCTCCAGCGCGTTTTGCACGCGTTGGAGCGGAGAACCGAATTCGGAAAGAAGCGTCTGATTCATAGTAAATAAAACCTCATAATTGATATGGATTACCAGAATCAGGGCAGACTTAGGAGCGGCCGCGAACGGGCCAAAAAATAACGATTGCGGCCATAGCCCGTTTGGACGTCGTTACTCTCTCCCATCCGGACTATAACCGTCGGCCCCGGAATTACACCGGATCTGCTGACCTCAGATTGCACGCAATCTGAGCGCTCGCGGGCTTCCTGTGCAATACTTTAGCCAGGTCTACCGCCGGTGGGGAATTGCACCCCGCCCTGAGAATGAGCGGAAATACTATAGCGACAACCCGCTGCCGAGGCAATTAGCAAACGCATAATTTCAATAAATGCTTTTGTTTCCACTCAGGGGGAACAGGCATTACACTTAATTCATTCTGATCAGTTAGGGAACCGACGATGATTGATCCAAATAAACTTGAACAGCTTGCCCGCCAGGTGCAGGAATCGCTGCCGAAAGGCATCCGCGATTTGGGCGACGACGTGGAAAAAAAGATCCGTCAGGTGCTGCAAAACCAGTTCAGCCGAATGGATTTGGTCAGCCGCGAGGAATTTGACGTGCAGACCCAGGTGCTGTTGCGCACCCGTGAGAAACTGAGTCAATTGGAACTGCGCCTTAACGCGCTGGAAACCATGCCGAAAAGTGATCCTCTGGTCAGCCCGGCGGCGCGGCGGGAGCGCCAGTGGCGGGAGCGAAACCCGCGGGCGTGAGCGGCGTGGACGACACCACCAGCGTTTCCCCCGTTGAACAGGCGGTGCCGGAGGGCGGCGTTGCGGACGACAAACCGGCTAAAGACACCTTTAAAAAGCTATAACGGCCGTAGCCCCCTTGCGACGTTAGCGGCAGCGATGACCCGCTGACGTGAGGCTCGCCTCGACCAGGGACGGCCCACACACCACCCACGGCGCGCGCCTTAACCCCGCTCGCCGCGCTTAATGGCGTTGATGATATTGGTGGTGGAACAGCCGTCTTCAAAATTCAGCACCAGCACGTCGCCCCCGTTGTCCCACACCTCCTTGCTGCCGGCGATCTGATGCGGCTGATAGTCGCCGCCTTTAACCAGTACATCCGGCAGCACGTCGGCAATCAGCTGCTGCGGCGTGTCCTCGCTGAAAGGCACCACCCAGTCCACCGCTTCGAGCGCCGCCAGGACGGTCATTCGCTGCACCAGGGGATTTACCGGGCGGCTTTCCCCTTTGAGACGCTTGGTGGAATCATCGCTGTTCACCGCCACGATAAGCCGGTCGCCCAACCTGCGGGCATTGGCGAGATAGCTGACGTGGCCCGCATGCAAGATATCGAAAATACCGTTGGCCATGACCACCTTCTCACCGCGCTGACGCGCCAGCGCCACGGCCTGCTTCAGTTCGCTTTCGGTCATGACGCCAAAGCCCGTTTCGGCGCGGCCGCGGATGGCGTTTTCCAGCTCGATGGGGCTGACGGTTGACGTACCCAATTTCCCGACCACCACGCCCGCCGCGGCATTGGCCAGGAAACAGGACTCCTCCAGACTATTGCCAGCGGCCAGCGCGGCGGCCAGCACACCAATGACCGTATCCCCGGCGCCGGTCACGTCGTAGACCTCCTGCGCCTGTGTCGGTAAATTCAACGGATCCTTACCCGGCTGCAGCAGGGTCATCCCCTGCTCCGAACGGGTAATCAGCAGCGCCGAAAGCTGATAATCGGCGATGATTTTCATGCCACGGCTCACCAGCGTTTCCTCATCTTTGTAAGCCCCTGCCACCGCCTCGAACTCGGACAGGTTTGGCGTCAACAGCGTCGCCCCCTGATAGCGGCTGAAGTCGGTACCTTTCGGATCGACAAGCACCGGCACGCCGGCGGCCCGCGCCAGCGTAATCATCTCGCGCACGCGAGCCAGCGCGCCTTTCGCATAGTCGGACAGCACCAACGCGCCGGTTTTCGGCAACGCTAGCTGAATACGCTCTAACATGGGAGCGGCGTCGACATCGTCGAAGCCCTGCTCGAAATCCAGGCGGATAAGCTGCTGATTACGTGATAACACCCGCAGCTTGGTTATCGTGGGATGGGTGGCAACGGCGACAAAATCGCAGGTCACATCCACTTCGCTAAGCCGCGCGCCCAGGGCGCGGGCGGCGTCGTCAATGCCGGTCAGGCCGACCAGACGCGAATGGCAGCCCAGCGCGGCGATATTCATCGCGACGTTGGCGGCCCCGCCGGGGCGCTCCTCAATAGCGTCCACTTTTACGATAGGCACCGGCGCTTCCGGTGAAATCCGGCTGGTAGGACCGTACCAGTATCGGTCCAACATCACATCGCCCACGACCAGCACGCCCGCCCGGCGGAAATCAGGCAAGGTCACTTTCATCCACTCGCTCCAAAGAGATCCTGTTCAAGGGTCGGAATAATATCACAGGCGGGAGAAATTCGCCCCCTGCGGCGCCTGGGTCTGGCCCGCCCGCGGCAGCGCCGCCACGCAGCCAAGCCGCTGCCGCCAGCGGGCGCCGAGGGTATCACGCCCCGCGAACACATGGCGCTCCCAGATTGCGGCAGCAACGCCGCCGCTCAGTCCAGCCATTGGCGCCAGCAGCGGCCGATCAAGGCGCGCTCGCGGGCGAACTGCGCTACCGGCACCCGACCGGGCAGCGCCAGATGATGAAGCGTATCGCGCAGCGTCGTGTAACTGGCGCGCAGCCCATCGGCATCGTCGCCGTCAATAATCCCATGCTGGGCCATCAGCTCGAAGATACGCACATTATCCGACCAGCGCGTCAATTCGGGCTTTTCGGCGGCGTGGCGCAACACCAGATACTGCGCCAAAAATTCGATATCGGTAATACCACCCTCGTCCGTTTTGATATCGAAAACGTCAGATTGCTTACTGGCCAAATGTTGCCGCATCTTGGCGCGCATTTCACTGACCTCGCGACGCAGCGTAGCGGGATCGCGCCCGCGGCACAGTACGCGGCGGCGAATAGCGTTAAACCCCTCTTGTAGGGCCGACGTACCATAAACCATCCGTGCACGCACCAGCGCCTGATGCTCCCAGGTCCAGGCTTCATTGAGCTGATAATCCTCGAACGCTGAAAGCGTACTGACCAGCATACCGGCGGCGGCAATGCGCAGCTGCTGCGCCTGCTTAAATTGGCGCAGCGCCTCCAGTTGCTGCTCCTCGTCCTCTTCTGGCACCCGCAACAGATATTGGCGTAGCTCGTCGCCATAGGCCGACGGCGCCGGTGGATGGTAGAGGGTGGCGGGATCGAGTAATTCGTCCAGCAGCAGTGGATGTCGCGCCAGCTGGCTGGCGATCATCGGCGACGCGGCGCACAGGCGAATCAAGTGCCCCAGCGCGCCGGGGTACTCCAGCAACAGCTCCAGATAAGTGGTGCGGGAGACGATACTGAGCAGCACCGGCGCCAAGCGTTCAAACGCCACGTCCGCCGCGTCGCCATCGCCGATATGCGCCAGCAACCGCGGCATCAGCGCGTCCAGCACTTCCCGCCCGCGCGGGCCGAGCGTGCGTTTCACCACATCGCGGCGAAAATCGGCGACATGCTGCGCCAGGCGGGGACAGGGAACCCCTGCGACGTCGGCCTCCGACGCTTGTGACATCGGCTCCTGCCACAACGCGGCCGCGGCGCCGGGCGTATCATTATTTTCAGCGTCGGGCGCATCATCGCCTATTAGCTCATCAAACACCACCCTCACCGCCTGCATATGGGCGGCCAGCGTCCGGGTGAGCTGCGGCCAGTCCGCCTCGTCCATGCCCCAGGCCAGGCGCGCCTGATTGAGCGAGTCGGCGGGCAGCGTTTGGGTCTGCTGATCGTTGATGCCCTGCAACAGATTTTCCAGTCGCCGCAGGTAAAGATAAGCCTCGCCCAGGCGCGCGCTTTGCGCCGGCGCGAGCAGACCCAGCTCGCCTATTGTCGCAAGCGTCGGCAACAGCGTGCGCGCCTGCAGGCGCGGTTCGCGGCCGCCGCGAATTAATTGAAACACCTGGGCGATAAACTCTATTTCACGGATGCCGCAGGCGCCCAGTTTGATATTGTCCTTCAACCCGCGCCGCCGCACCTCCCGGGCGATCATCTGTTTCATATTACGCAGCGACTGGATAACGCTGAAGTCAATGTAGCGGCGGTAGATAAAAGGACGCAGCATACTGCGCAGCTCCTGGCTGTAGGGATCGCCGTGGCCGCCCATCAGCCGCGCTTTTATCATCGCATAGCGTTCCCAGTCCCTGCCCTGCTCTTGATAATAATCCTCCAGCGCGGCAAAGCTCAGTACCAGCGGCCCGCTGTCGCCGAACGGCCGCAACCGCATATCCACCCGATAAACAAAACCGTCGACGGTAGGCTGGTCGAGCGCCTTAATCACCCGTTGACCGAGCCGGGTAAAAAACTGGGCGTTGTCCAGCTCGCCGCCGCCGCCGCGGGTGAAACCGTTTTCTGGGTAAGCGAATATCAGATCGATATCGGAGGAGAAATTCAGCTCGCCGCCGCCCAGTTTGCCCATGCCCAAAATCATCAGCGGCTGTGGGGTGCCGTCGGTGCCGCAGGGCGTGCCCCATTTGCGGCAACATGCATGCCACAGCCAGTCGCGCGTGGCGATAATCAGGGTTTCCGCCAGCTGGCTGAGCTGGGTCAGCGTTTCGCCGGTGTCACACAGGCCGAGGATCTGCGCCCAGCCGATACGCACCAGCGTATAGTGCCGGAACAGCCGCAGCTCGCGCATTAGCGTGGTCTCATCATCCACCGCCGCCAGCTGCGAGGCCAGCAGTCCAACATAATCCCGCCCCTCGCCCGGTCGAGGCGGCTGCGCCGTCAGCTCCTGCAGCCATGCCGGATGACTTATCAGCGCGTCGCTGATGAAATCGCTCATGGCCAGCGCAGGGATAGCTGAATCGTCCGCCGGCACCGGCAAGGCGGCCGCCGTCTGCTGCCCTTGCTGTTGCAGGATCGGCGGTAGAGGTCGCGTCATCATCAAAGAAACTCCTTGCAGACAAACAGGGCTTAAGGGCGGCCCGGTGGCCGCTAACGCGTCTTTGCCGCTATTTCAGCCAGAATCCCACCTGCGCCATCGCTTGCCGACGCAAATGTTCCCTATCTTCGGGTCCTTGCTGCACGATAGACTGATGCAGCGCTTTCCAGTGCATCAGATAGGTCACGACCTCGGCCGGCCGATAGGCGCCGGACAAGACATGAAATGCGATCAGCCGACGTTCCAGCCGCGGCAACTGTTGCAGGTATTCTTCATCGGATAGCGTGCGGCCGAACGCGACCTTCAATTCCGCGCCGCAGCGTGCAAGCGTCATGTCGGCGAACTGCCGGTAGGCGCCTGCGAGTTTTTTGCGTGTATCCTCATCGGCGTTATTCTGCCAGACGCTGAACATTAGCCAGGAGGTCAGCGCCAGTTTGGTTTGCAGATATACAGGCAGATAACAGATCGCCTGCGGATCCGCCCGTTCGGCGGCGATCAACGGAATAATATCCGCCAGCAGCGCGCGCAGCGCGGTCGTCGCTTTCCGGCGCACCAGGTTACCCATCACGTGGAAGGTCTCGCGTATCAGCGTGATGCCCTCCAGCACGCCTGCCTTGGCCTGCGAATCGCCGCGTAGCCAGAGCTCCTCATTATATTGCCAATGATCCAGCGCCAGATGCAGCGCCGCACTCATTCCCTCCTCCACCGTCGCCCGCGCGGCGGGATTAAGCAGCGGCAGCGGCCGGATTGCGCGCGGAGGATTTCCCCGCTGAAGATGATAACCGCGCGCGGCCTTGCTCAGGCTGCCCAAACGGAGGCCGCCGGCATCGCTCAGCGTCTTGGCGAAGGTAAACAGATCGCGGGCGTTGCCGCTAAGCAACTCCATTTCCAGTTCGCAAATCGGTTCACTTAGAGAACCAGCGCTGACTTCGCCCCGATCCAGCGCGACCTCGATCTGGCTTTCACCCTGCGTCACCCGCCATTTCTCGCGACCGAAATCGGTGGTGAACAGCGGCTTGAGCCGCGATTGCAGCGCGGCGGGACTTAGCCCCTCCGGCCACGCCTGCGCCTGCAGCCGTTGCAGTTCCAGCGTCGGCCCCGGCAGCGGCATATTATATTCGGGGTGCTGATGTAATCCGCCGATAACCTGCCCGGCGGTTTTCATCGTCATCTCATATTGCCTGTCCACCTGACGAATGCGTAACCCTATGCCGTGGCGGCGTAAATCAAAACCGTCCGTCTCAAAATACGTATTGGTCAATTGCCGGAGCGCATGACCGTCATGGCCCGTTGCCGATAACCGCTGCCGCAGTGCGGGCAGCGTCTCGGGCTGAACGATAAATTTTAACTCGATTTCTTTATTCATAGTGTTATATGGCCATACCGGTGAAGTTCATTGGCGCTTAAGCCATCCCTTAATGAGATCAACCGCTTGAGATGACAAGTGTTAACGTCTAATCATGGCCTTAATGGACAAAACGGACAAGCTCAACGGCACTTTTCATGCGAGGTGTGGTCCAAAGTTTTCATCGCTTTTGACGTGTTTTGTCATTTTCATCCCTCCCAACCGCCGCAGGCGGCCCGTGGATGCCGGCCTCATCGTGTAGTGGCAGCGGCAACGGCCTGGCGCGGGTCCGAGAGTAAAAGTGTTCTCATTTCGGACCCGACGTTGCGTCGTCAAACTGAAGCCACTACTATCGTGTAACAATTGCTTAAAAATGACGGAATAATGCTGAAATTACACCATATTTACTTCGCCGCGGTCGGTCTGGGTCTCGCCTGCGCCGCCAGCGCCGACGAGCAACGTTATGTTTCCGACGACCTGCTGACCTATATACATAGCGGCCCGGGCAACCAATATCGCATTATCGGCACCTTGAATTCCGGCGACGCCGTTACGCTTATCAGCCAAAACGACGACGCCGGCTTCGCGCAGGTGCGTGACGAAAAGGGCCGTACCGCGTGGATCCCGCTGGACCAGTTGAGCGTCCAGCCCAGTATGCGCACCCGGGTGCCGGCGCTGGAGCAGCAGGTGCAGGATCTGACCCAAAAGCTCAATACCCTCGATACCGGTTGGAATCAGCGCACCGCCGACATGCAGAAAAAAGTGGCCACCAGCGATGGCGTTATCAATGATCTCAAAGAGCAGAATCAGGCGATGAAGGACCAACTCACGACTGCGCAGAAAAAAGTCAACGCGGCGGCGGTTCAGCTTGACGATAAACAGCGCACCATTATCATGCAGTGGTTCATGTACGGTGGCGGCGTGGCCGGCGTTGGCCTGTTGTTGGGCCTGTTGCTGCCCCATATCATTCCCCGTCGCAAAAAAGATAACCGCTGGATGAACTGAGCCGCGTCCGCAACGGCGCCGGTGAATCGCGCGCGAGATACGGCTACACTCAATGGATAGTACCGATAAAGGCAACACCGGCTTTGCCAGGAGTGAATTGTGAAAAAATATCTGGTGGGCGGCGCCGTGCGTGACGGTATATTGCAGCTCCCCGTCACGGAAAGGGACTGGGTCGTGGTCGGCGCGACGCCGCAAGACATGCTGGCGCAGGGTTATCAGCAGGTCGGCAAAGATTTTCCGGTTTTCCTGCATCCCGAGAGCCGCGAAGAGTATGCGTTGGCCCGCACGGAGCGCAAATCCGGCCAAGGGTATACCGGTTTCATTTGTTATTCTTCGCCGGAAGTCACGTTGGAAGAGGATTTGCGCCGCCGCGATCTCACCATCAACGCCATCGCCCGCGATGACCAGGGCAATCTGATCGATCCCTATCAGGGGCAGCGCGATATCCGCCTGCGCTGGCTGCGTCATGTCTCCGACGCCTTCGGCGAAGATCCGTTGCGGGTGCTGCGGGTCGCCCGTTTTGCCGCGCGTTTTGCCCATCTGAATTTTCGCATTGCGCCGGAAACGCTGGCGCTCATGCAGCACATGACCGATGAGCTGCCGCTGCTGGCTCCCGAGCGGGTCTGGAAAGAGACCGAGCTGGCGCTGGCAACCCGCAACCCGCAAGTCTATTTTCAGGTGTTGCGCGACTGCGACGCGTTAAAAACGTTGTTCCCGGAAGTGGATGCGCTGTTTGGCGTCCCGGCGCCGGCCAAGTGGCATCCGGAAATCGATACCGGCATTCATACCTTGATGACGGTATCGATGGCGGCACGGCTATCGGACGATATCGCGGTACGCTTCGCCACGCTTTGCCACGATGTGGGCAAAGCGCTGACCCCGCGCGGATTGTGGCCCAGCCATCACGGCCATGGCCCGGCTGGGGTGAAAGTGGTGGAAGGACTGTGCCAACGTCTAAAAGTGCCCAATCCGCTGCGTGATTTGGCGAAGATCGTGGCCCAATATCATGACCTGCTGCACGGTGCCGAGAGCCTGACGCCGAAGACGCTGATAAAATTGTTCAGCGCCATTGATGTCTGGCGCCGGCCGGAGCGTCTGGAGCAAATGATCCTTGCCAGTGAAGCCGACGCCCGCGGGCGTACCGGTTTTGAAAACCATCCCTATCCACAGGGAGACTTCCTGCGCGAAGCGTTCCGCGTGGCTGTGTCGGTTACCGCGCACGACGTTATCACGGCGGGATTCAGCGGCGCCGAGATCGGCGAGGAGCTCACCCGGCGACGCCAGCAGGCCCTGGCCAGTTGGAAGCGACAGCAGGCAAACAGCGACACCGAAACCATTCAGGACTGAACCGCCGCCGTGGACGCCGGCACCTAGGGCGTCGACGGGCAGGACCACCCGCTGCTGAAGCAGTGCGCCACGCGGCCGCTGCCGATCCCTTCGTGGGGCACCTGGCCGAAATGAATACCGATAAGACCAAACAACCGGCGCCAAAACATCGCCACCACCGCCAGGATCGACCCCAACTGGATGATGACCTCGAAGGTCTTGGCCTTATAATCCGTAAAGCCAAGCAGGCTACCGACCAATATCATATGTCCCGTCGAAGAAACCGGCAGAAATTCCGTTAACCCTTCCACCACCCCCAGAATGAACGCAATAACCCACTCGTGCATATCCGCCATACAACGTTTCCCTCAAAGTCACGACAATAAAAAAGCGGCGATATGTAAACAGACCAGCCGCTAAATCTCCCGCAAATTGAGACAAACATACGGTAATTTGGTTGCAACCGCATGGCCAAATGATTACCGCTACGCTATTTTCAGACTTTTCGCCGCCCGCGCTCAATGACGACGCCGACATTGGCCGCCTGCGGTATAGCGCCGGGTTTTCCGATCTTGACGCGTATCCAGGGCAATTTAAACTGGGTCATCAGCCGATCCGCCGTCTCCTCGGCGATCCGCTCCACCAGCGCGAAACGCTTGCCGCTCACGAGCGACAGTACGGCCTCGGTGACATCCTCATAGCTCAGGCAGTCCGCGACATCATCGCTACGCGCCGCCGGGCGGTTGTCCCAGCCCATTTTCAGGTCGAAAACCAATTTCTGCAGGCGTTGCTGTTCCCAGTCATAGACGCCTATCACCGCCATTACCGTTAATTGCTCAATAAATACAATGTCCATGTGCCATACTCGGTTTTTGTGGCTATCGGATACCACTTCCTCGGGAATATGCGTATTATCCACAGATAGCGAAATAAAACGAATGTTGATGAATGGAATGTGGTTATGAATGCTATCACGATTGGCATGATAATCTTCGCCTACCTGTTCGGCTCAGTATCCAGCGCGATCCTGATCTGCAGACTCGCGCGCCTGCCGGATCCACGCACCAGCGGCTCCGGTAATCCCGGCGTCACCAATGTGCTGCGTCTCGGCGGCAAGCTGGCGGCCGCGTGCGTGATGGTATTCGATATACTGAAAGGGATGATCCCGGTGTGGATAGGCTACGGCCTCGGCCTGCCTCCGTTCTGGCTGGGTCTGGTGGCGATTGCCGCCTGTCTCGGCCATATTTATTTGCTGTTCTTTCACTTTCGCGGCGGCAAAGGGGTCGCTACCGCCTTGGGGGCCATTGCGCCCATTGGCTATGATCTGTCCGGCCTGATGATAGGCAGCTGGCTTCTGACGGTGCTGCTCTCCGGCTATTCTTCGCTGGGAGCGATCGTCAGCGCTTTAATAGCGCCCTTCTATGTCTGGTGGTTCAAGCCGCAGTTCACCTTCCCGGTCGCAATGCTCTCCTGTCTGGTGCTCCTGCGCCACCACGACAATATTCAGCGGCTGTGGCGTGGTCAGGAAAGCCGCATCTGGCGCCGCCGGCAAAAAGACCGGGATATCGACCGGCAGTAAAGCAAAAACTGACTCAGGCGACGAGCGCCGGCAATTCCTCCAGCGGCCAGCGCGGCCGTACCGACACCGCCAGATTGGCCTGCGTCCCGCTCTGCAGCCGCACCATGCCGGCATAAGCGATCATCGCGCCGTTATCCGTACAAAACTCAGGACGGGCGTAGAACACTTCCTCGCCCCGCTGGCGCATCATTTCCCCCAGGCTGGCGCGCAGAGAGTGATTGGCGCTGACGCCGCCGGCCATCACCAACCGCGAGAAACCGGTGAGATCGAGCGAGCGCCGGCATTTTATCATTAGCGTCTCCACCACGGCGTCCTCAAATGCCCGCGCGATGTCCGCGCGCGTCTGGTGATCATCGGCGCCGGCGTGAACGGTGTTGGCGGCAAAGGTTTTCAACCCCGAGAAGCTGAATGCCAACCCCGACCGGTCGGTCATCGGGCGCGGAAAAGTGTAACGTCCCGGCACGCCCTGCTGCGCCAGACGCGCCAGCATCGGTCCGCCGGGATAATCCAGCCCCAGGAGCTTGGCGGTTTTATCGAACGCCTCGCCGGCGGCATCATCAATAGACTCACCCAGCAGCCGATATTCGCCGATACCTGTCACCGCGATAAGCTGGGTATGGCCGCCGGAAACCAGCAGCGCCACGAACGGGAACGCCGGCGGATTTGCCTCCAGCATGGGCGCCAGCAGATGCCCTTCCATGTGATGCACGGCGACCGCCGGGACCCGCCAGGCATAAGCCAGCGCGCGGCCGATGGTGGCGCCGACCATCAACGCGCCCACCAGCCCCGGTCCGGCGGTGTAGGCCACCCCGTGGATATCCGACGCCTGCAGACCCGCCTGCGCCAGCGCCGCCTGAATCAGTGGCACGGTTTTGCGGACATGATCGCGGGAGGCCAGCTCCGGCACCACCCCGCCATAATCGGCGTGCAGTTTCACCTGACTGTACAGCTGATTAGCCAGCAACCCTTGATGCCGATCGTAAATCGCCACGCCGGTTTCATCGCATGACGTCTCAATACCCAATACGCGCATAATCATTACCACCCTTTTTTGCGGCGCACAGTCTATCATATTCTGCGCCGCGACGAGGCGTTCAGACCCAGCTTTGGCGTAAACCGCCATCTTTCCGGCGGCCGTCATGATAAAAATGCCGGCCTGTTGGTGACCGGGCACATAGCAGGATCCCGCGTCGACCGACCGCGGTCTTGCCCATAGTGCCCGTCGTCGCAAATATTAAACGATTACGCCGATTGATATTGGTTTTTTCATCGTCAACTCCGTCCAGTAGAGTTTTTTTTGCGCGCCTCGGGCGTTATTTTACCCCTGACATCAGCCGCTTGTGCCGCACGTGGAGCGCAGAGCATAAGATCATGCAGCACGGCGCTTTACAAAGCGGGCAGACTTGAAGTAAAATTCCGCACCATTTTGAAAAGGTTGGCACAGGTCAGCGACAAAATCCGAATTCTATCGAGGTGAGAGAGGCACATGCCGGTAATTAAAGTACGTGAAAACGAGCCCTTCGACGTAGCACTGCGTCGCTTCAAGCGTTCCTGCGAAAAAGCGGGTGTTCTGGCCGAAATTCGTCGTCGCGAGTTTTATGAAAAACCGACGACCGAACGTAAGCGCGCTAAAGCGTCTGCCGTTAAACGTCATGCCAAGAAACTGGCTCGCGAAAACGCACGCCGCACTCGTCTGTATTGATTTTCCGGGGTGCGAGCTACCCCGACCGCGTGATTAATCTGCAGACTTAGCTGTTGCATACGAAGGCCGTGCCATCCGGAAGGATTGCGCGGCTTGTTGTCGTTCAAGTGCTTACCTGACAGGGCTTATGGCTGGACGAATCCCACGTGTCTTTATCAATGACTTGTTGGCGCGTACCGACATCGTCGATCTGATCGATGCGCGGGTAAAGCTCAAAAAGCAGGGTAAGAACTTTCACGCCTGTTGTCCATTCCATCATGAGAAAACCCCGTCGTTTACCGTGAACAGCGAAAAGCAGTTTTACCATTGTTTCGGCTGCGGCGCCCATGGCAACGCCATCGACTTTTTGATGAATTACGATCGGCTGGAGTTTGTAGAATCCATCGAGGAACTGACTGCCCAGCACGGCCTGGAAGTGCCGTATGAAACCGGCTCCGGCCCAAATCAGCAGGAGCGCCATCAGCGACAAAGTCTGTATCAGTTGATGGACAAGCTCAGCGGCTTTTACCAGCAGGTGTTGAAGGCGCCGACGGCGACGCAGGCCGATCACTATTTGCAACGGCGCGGGCTAAGCGAAGCGGTCATCGCGCATTTCGCCATCGGCTTCGCGCCGCCGGGCTGGGATAATGTCATTAAGCGTTTCGGCCGTTCGGCCGAGGATCGCGCCGCGCTCAACGACGCAGGCATGCTGGTGGTCAACGACAACGGTCGAACCTACGACCGTTTTCGTGAACGCATCATGTTTCCGATCCGCGACAAACGCGGCCGCGTTATCGCCTTCGGCGGGCGGATATTGGGCGATGGGCAGCCAAAGTACCTGAACTCGCCGGAAACCGACATTTTCCATAAGGGCCGCCAGCTGTACGGTCTGTATGAAGCCCAACGACAGCATCCGGAATTATCCCGGCTGCTCGTGGTCGAAGGGTATATGGACGTGGTGGCGCTGGCGCAGTTCGGCATCGACTATGCGGTGGCTTCGCTGGGCACTTCGACCACCGCCGACCATATTCAACTGCTGTATCGCGCCACCGATCGGGTGATCTGCTGCTATGACGGCGACCGTGCCGGGCGTGAAGCGGCCTGGCGCGCGCTGGAAAACGCGCTGCCCTACCTGAGCGACGGCCGCCAGCTGCGTTTTATGTTTCTGCCGGAAGGCGAAGATCCCGATACGCTGGTGCGCAAAATTGGTAAAGAGGCGTTTGAACAGCGCATCGAACAGGCGCAGCCGCTGTCGACGTTTTTATTTGAAACGCTGATGCCACAGGTGGATTTAAGCAGCCCCGACGGCCGCGCCAAGCTCAGCACCCTGGCGCTGCCGTTGATAGGCCAGGTGCCGGGCGAGACATTGCGTCTCTATTTGCGCCAGCAGTTGGGCAATAAACTGGGGATCCTTGACGACAGCCAGCTGGAGAAATTGCAGCCCAGGGCAACGCTAAAGGCAAATATTTCACCGCAGCCGCGGATAAAACGCACAACCATGCGTATACTGATAGGATTGCTGGTGCAGCATCCGCGGCTTTCCGCCCTGGTCCCCACGGTCCAGGGGCTGGAGCAGGCAAGTCAGCCGGGTGTGCCGCTGTTTATCGAGTTAGTGCGGGCCTGCCAGGCCCAGCCGGGGTTAACCACCGGCCAATTGCTGGAGCATTATCGTGAGAGTAAATCTTCCTCACAGCTTGAAACCCTGGCGACCTGGAACCACATGATCATTGATGAGATGATCGAGGCGACATTTGTCGACACCCTGGCGAGTCTTTACGACTCCATACTTGAACACCGCCAGGAAGCGCTTATCGCCCGCGACCGGACCCACGGCCTGACGGCCGAAGAACGCCAGCAGCTTTGGTCGCTGAATCAGGCGCTGGCGAAAAAAACCTGAATGACGAGGCTTAATTGCCTATATCTGGCAGGACAAGACCCAGCGCAATGCCGTATTGGGCTGCGGCGCGAAACGAAGCCCAGATCTCTTGTTGGTGATGCGCTTTCACCAACCAACACCGATTATTACTCTGAAGTGTGGATACCGTCTTATGGAGCAAAACCCGCAGTCACAGCTCAAGCTGCTTGTCACACGTGGTAAGGAGCAAGGCTATTTGACCTTTGCCGAGGTCAATGACCATCTGCCGGAGGATATCGTCGACTCCGATCAGATCGAAGATATCATCCAGATGATAAATGACATGGGCATCCAGGTGATGGAAGAAGCACCGGACGCCGATGACCTGCTGCTGGCCGAAACCACCTCCGACACCGACGAAGATGCGGCGGAAGCCGCGGCGCAGGTCTTGTCCAGCGTCGAGTCCGAGATTGGCCGCACCACCGACCCGGTGCGCATGTATATGCGCGAAATGGGTACCGTGGAGCTGCTGACCCGCGAAGGCGAGATCGATATCGCCAAACGTATCGAAGATGGCATCAATCAGGTCCAGTGCTCGGTCGCCGAGTACCCTGAGGCTATCACCTACCTGCTGGAACAGTACGACCGCGTCGAGGCCGGCGAGGCCCGCCTGTCCGATCTTATCACCGGCTTTGTCGATCCCAATGCGGAAGAAGATATGGCGCCCACCGCGACCCATATCGGCTCTGAACTCTCCGCCGACGAAATCGCCGATGACGACGAGGATGAAGAGGACGGCGGCGGCGACAGCACGGACGACGATAACAGCATCGATCCGGAGCTGGCGCGCCAAAAATTTGTCGAGCTGCGTGAGCAGTACGAAATTACCCGTAATGTTATCAAAACCAACGGGCGCAGCCACGCCAAATCGGCCGCTGAGATTCTGAATCTTTCTGACGTGTTCAAACAGTTCCGCCTGGTGCCGAAGCAGTTCGATTACCTGGTCAACAACATGCGCGCCATGATGGATCGCGTGCGTACCCAGGAACGTTTGATCATGAAGCTGTGCGTCGAAATCAGCAAGATACCGAAGAAAAACTTCGTCACGCTGTTCGCCGGCAATGAAACCAGCGAAAGCTGGTTCAAAGCCGCGTTGGCGATGAACAAGCCCTGGTCGGAAAAACTGCATGAAGTCGATGATGACGTGCATCGCAGCCTGCAGAAGCTGCGGCAGATTGAAGAAGAAACCGGTCTGACCATCGAGCAGGTGAAGGATATAAACCGCCGCATGTCGATCGGCGAAGCCAAGGCGCGGCGCGCCAAGAAAGAAATGGTCGAGGCGAACCTGCGTCTGGTTATTTCCATCGCCAAAAAATACACTAACCGCGGCCTGCAGTTCCTGGATCTGATCCAGGAGGGCAACATCGGTTTGATGAAGGCGGTGGACAAATTTGAATATCGTCGCGGCTACAAGTTCTCGACCTACGCCACCTGGTGGATCCGCCAGGCCATCACCCGCTCTATCGCCGACCAGGCGCGCACCATCCGTATCCCGGTGCATATGATTGAGACCATCAACAAGCTCAACCGTATCTCCCGGCAGATGCTGCAGGAAATGGGACGCGAACCGACGCCCGAAGAGCTGGCCGAACGCATGCTGATGCCGGAAGATAAGATCCGTAAGGTACTGAAGATCGCCAAAGAGCCTATCTCCATGGAAACGCCTATCGGCGACGATGAAGATTCGCATCTGGGGGATTTCATCGAGGATACCACCCTCGAGCTGCCGCTGGATTCCGCCACCTCCGAGAGCCTGCGTTCAGCGACCCATGATGTATTGGCCGGCCTTACCGCGCGTGAAGCCAAGGTTTTGCGCATGCGCTTCGGTATCGATATGAATACCGACCATACGCTGGAAGAAGTGGGCAAACAGTTCGACGTTACTCGCGAGCGTATTCGTCAGATCGAAGCGAAAGCGCTGCGTAAACTGCGTCACCCGAGCCGGTCTGAAGTCCTGCGCAGCTTCCTGGACGATTAAGTCCTGTTTTGGCTGGCCGTTCCACGCCTGCCGGCAACGCACGATAAAACCCCGCGGCAACTCGCGGGGTTTTTTATTGGCCTCGCTTAAGCGGCGGTATGGCCCGTACGCAAGTCGTCCGTAGATGGGAGGGAGCGTGTCGGCCTGGGCGCGATAGGCCGCCAGCAGCGCGTCACCGCTCATGCGGTTCAGCCCGCTGGGATTGGGCAGTACCCATAGCTGCGTTACGCCGATGCGCACTTCCTGCCGTCCCCAGGTGGCGTTCCTTACCCCAAACGCCTGGCAATAAGCTTGCTTACCTAAAATCGCCAGCGCCTGTGGCTGATAGGTTTCAATCTTGGCCACCAGCCGTTCGCCGCCCTGGCGGTATTCCGCCAGCGACAGCTCAGAGGCTTCGGTCGTGGGCCGCGCCACCAGCATGGTGATCCCGCAGCCGGTCTCCAGTAGCCGCTGTTCTTCCTCCGGCCGCCGCTGACATGCCGTAAACCCCGCCATATGGATCGTTTTCCAGAAACAGTTGTTGAGATTCGCGAAATGCACCCCTTTATGTGCGCTGGATAACCCCGGATTGATGCCGCAAAACACCACCCGTAGCCCTTGTCTGAGAATATCTTCCATTATTGATCCCTCTCATTTATCTCTGGCCCTGGCGCCGGATAGTTAACGATTTTAACCAAAAAACAGCGATAAATCATCCATCTGGCGGGGATGACTATAGACCCCGTTGGCGCCATCATTTATAATCAACGCTACTTGGTCCCTTAGCTCAGTGGTTAGAGCAGGCGACTCATAATCGCTTGGTCGCTGGTTCAAGTCCAGCAGGGGCCACCAAAATTCAACTTAGAATCAGTTAGTTAAGTCACTTTTAATCAGTGGTTTTTTCTTTTATTAAAACCATTGGCGGCAAATTGGCGGCAAAGCGATCCTGATGCTCACCTCCCCTAATTCAGACATTGCCAAAACGTCGCTCAATCCGCTTCACTGAGTCAAAGGAAACGACGTCCTTTTATCCTCTGGACGCAATGAGAAGGCCCTAAAAAAGTCAATGAGTTCCTCCAGACCAAAAGTGGATTATCATTAGTACACTCGGTGGTACTGATAGCAAGATAACCCTAACCCTATCCCTGTCTATTAAGCAGTACAAAACCCCCGTGATAGCAATAGGTAAACGTGCTAACGTATTATATTCCCCCCGAGGGCGTCCGCATGAAATAGATGGCGGGTGGCACTAAAATCCGTTATAATATTTTCATCGCCCTAAAATTCTGATAGGTTACTGAGTGTCTGGAAATTGTTACCCTAAAGATTCTTATATTGAATTTATCCCTTTCCCTTTATCAAGAAAATCATTGGGATTTTGCCATAAAGGCTTCACATCTTGATATTTTATCTATTGATTTCATTTTTCAAATTCATATGCTAGACAGCTTTCTATAGATTTTAATCCTGGCCTCTAGAACAGTTGTTTGATACAGGCGTCAATAATCTGAGAGAAAATGAACATTTGCTGGCGCATAGCAAAGGGTCAACGTGATATGGCGAAGAAGAGAAATTAATATTCGTTTCGGTAACGGAAGTCCTTGAAGCTGTGCTGGAAATGGCGATAAACTCTGTAGGTCAAATTGGGCGTGCGCTAGAGAGGCACCTTATACACCCTAATCAGGAAGACAATAACGTATACCCTAGCCTTATGTTTGCTTATTATCAAACTTACAACGAAAGAATTTGTGACGTTACTAATGCTTTTGCATTCAAAGACGAATACCTTGCCTGTGGAAGAATAAGAATGAGAATATCTGTTCAATGTTAAGATTCAGGATTGATGATACAGGGGATTCCAACAACCATTGATGAACACATCAAACATCGTTACTTGAATATCGATACGCGTCCCAATACCTAATCCACTCTGTTACATCATGATTTTCGCGAAGAAGTCAATCTATGCTTAAGCCGCTTTCAATTTACTTCTTAGACCCGCCGAGGCTAAACAAATTGGGTAATAAACAGTAGATAACAGACTGCGAAGCGACCAGAAGAGTTTCTTTGACGCTTGGTGATTAAATCAGTAGAAACCATAGGAGTCATCATGAATAAATGTTGTATGTTGATATTAACATTGCTTTTTTTACCGCTACCGTGTTTAGGGATAACCAAACAGGGCAATGCTTATCAACTCAAAGGCAAGATAAGCGGACTTTTAGCCACACATAATAAATGTTATGTGGCAATTCACGACGACGATTACAAATACTACTTTAACCAGTGGCACTTAGCCGAAAGTGATGCGATATGTCATTTTGCCAAAATGGCCTATTTGATGAACATGCCAGTAATCACCGAGGTCGAGATTGATTTAGCGCCAGCAAATGCCAATAACATACAATCAATTGAATTCTCAAATCGTGAAATTACTTGGCCACCGTATACTGAAGATAATAAATAATTTATCAATACACGGCTGTTTCCGACAGGATGCTATTTTACCAAGACACTCAGGCGCTGTTGCAGGTAACCTGTGGTCACAGGTCAAGGTATGCCTTATCTGAAAAGGCCGCAGAAAATATATTTATGGACGGCCTTTTCAAAGGGACCTACACCCTATGAGCGGTATATAAATAGGGTAAGGAACTCGGCATTGCTTTACCTATCACCGCACTGGGCGTCAACCGGTTGCGTCTACGTATAGGGCAACACGGTTTCTCTTTCACCTGTGTCCAAAAAATCATATCCGCCAGCGCCGCAAATTGACCAGCGATAAGAAGAGGAAGTTAACCATGATACTCGCCCGTTTGGCGGGCGATGATCAATACTCCGCGGCCGTTTCGTTGTGCGCTGGCTGGTCTTTCCAGCCGTGATGCCTCTGGTTTAGCAGCAATGCTCCTAACGCGGCCAGAATCGCCAGTGAAATGGCATAAACGGCAATCGGCCACCATTCCCCGCCGGCGCTGCTTTGCAGTGCGACGGCAATAAACGGTAATGTTCCTCCGGCGATGGCGCCCGCAAGCTCACGGCTGCTTGCCATACCGGTGTAGCGTATATGAGGAGGAAAGGCCTCTGACAGCATAGCCGCCTGCGCGCCGAGTGCTGGTTCCGGTCACGTCCGATCACTGATTCCGGTCGCCCGATCAGCGATTCCGATTCTGTCCGATCGCTCATCTTCTGTTCCGCCATACTCTGGAGACTTTTAGCTTCCGGGGGTATGGCATGGCACGTAAAAAGAAG
>NZ_JBLKSS010000129.1:0-25726 GCF_047607725.1 Sodalis sp. (in: enterobacteria)
GCGTGGAGCCGGAAGCGTATCTGCGTCATGTGCTGGCGATTATCGCGGATCATCCCATCAACAAAATCAAAGAGCTCCTGCCGTGGAACCTCACCATCCCTGCTGAATAACTGTCAATACGGCGCTGGGCGTACGCTTACACTGAAAGAGAGCTTGAGATAATTTTTTATGCCATCCAACGCATGCCGGCAAAAGCCATTGCACCAAAATTGTGTCTTTCTCATCGAACAGTGGAGAACAGATTGCTAAGAATTTATGAAAAGATAGGTGTCAACTCAGTAAACGGACTTCTAGAATATTGCCATCATGTCGTATTAAATAATTATGTACCCAAAAAACTCCTCAGAGAAGGCGTGAACTTTTTCTGGTAATGCCCATGAACAAATTAATGCACTGTCAGCCCGCCCTATCAGAGCGGGCTTTTTGGTTGCTTAATGGGTCACAATCGCACGTCTTTGCCTGCGCCGTTGACGATAAAAGTGATTTCACTGAAATTGGCGCATGATTTTCTGACCGTCTCATATTCAGCCCAACCGGCGCCTATCCCATTATTAAAACGGTAAGAGTGTCGCAGCGCGGCCGTTCCTTAGCAATAACCGATGTATCATGTGCTGCCTGTTTACCCCTTACCGCGTCTTTAGCCATACCGCCATGATGCCATTTGAGCTGGGTTGGGCGGCACGAAAGCGAAATATTCCTTTTACCGGTCGCTGTAACAAGCTCGATGAAGTTACGACCGCTTCCATAAGCAAAAGGCGCTACGGCTTAAACCTTTGCTGAAAAAGCAGCAAGCAAGAATCGAAAAAGCGTTACTTGTTGAATTGAATAGTTACGATAACAGGAGTCGAATCCAAAAACCTTCCCATACGAATTTTTAATATGGATAATAAACAGTAGCTTACTAACATTTTTCCGCGATCGCCAGTCTCATGATGCTGAACTCGAAATAGCCTGCGAGCGGTTGCATGTCTCAGTATTGTCTCACCTTATAGGGTTGGTTTTCTCGTCAAACTCTCGAAGCCTGACGTTAGCTAGCTCTACGATCCAGAGCATTATTGCCTCAGCACAATGGCTTATCTCCCTTACGTTGTAAATAACATGATTTGAAGGCACGCAGCCCTTATAATTAATTATAAAAAATGAACACTAAAACTCAGCTTGGGAGATGTACTCTTTACTGCTAGGAATAAATATGTAATATTTTCTATTTACCTGACGTTTATCGCGCCCACAAGAGTAGGAAATTATTATGGAAAATAATACCATTAAAGCTAACGATCTGACGACCTTTCCTTTACTGAAATTTATGGAAAATTCAGACATTGCAATGAGTATCAAAAGCAATGATTCTAGGTTTGTCTATATGAATGAAGCCTCAAAGGACTGGTGTAATGTTCCGCAAACATTTGACTATGAAGGAAGATACGACCAAGAATTTCCCTGCTCTTGGGCTGCCATGGCCTCTGAATATCAAACGCACGATAGAAAAGCCGAATCAAGTAGGTGTGGAGCAGAGATAATCTCAACATCTTATTTCACGAGGCATGCGATATTAGAGCCTTGGTATTGTGCTAAATTCCCTATATTGAATGATGAAAGCATGGCGCTAGAGACTTTGTTTATAGGCAGGAGATTTAATTTTATGTCGATAAGCAACTTTTTTAAGAACATCATCCCCTCTTTTATTTCCCTTACACCTCCCGTCGATGTTTTTACAGAAAGAGAACTAGAGATAATATTCTACTCCATACAGAAAATTTCAGCCAAAGAAATTGCGCCTAAGCTAGGAATTTCTCATAGAACGGTAGAAAATAGGCTATTAAATATTTATAATAAAATTAACGTAAATTCCCTAAATGGCCTCATAGACTATTGCCACAACGTCGGATTAAATAATTATGTACCTAAAAAACTCCTCAGAGAAGGCGTAAACTTTTGCTGGTAATGCCCATGAACAAGTTAATGCACTGTCAGCCCGCCCTATCAGAGCGGGCTTTTTCGTTGCTTAATGGGTCACAATCGCACGTCTTTGTCTGCGCCGTTGACGACAGAGGTGATTTCAGTGAAATTGCCGTATGACTTTTCGACCGTCCATTTTCAGCCCCCCTGCGCCTATCGCATAATTCAAACTGATAGAGTGTCGCTGCGCTGGCCATTCCGTAGCACTAACCTAGGTATCATGGCCACCCGTTTACCCCTTACCGCGTCTTTAGCCATACCGCCATGATGCGATTTGAGCCGGATTGGGCAGCACTAAAGAGGGATATTCCATTTACCGACCGTTGTAACAAGCTCGATGAAGTAAAGATCGTTTCCATAAGCACAAGGCGCTATGGCTTAAACCTGAGCAGCGGATACAGCATGTAAGCTTCGAAAAAGCGCAACTTATTGATTTGAATGGTTCCGATAATAGAAGTCGAACCTACGACCTTCGCATTACGAATGCGCTGCTCTACCAACTGAGCTATATCGGCATGGAAAAATGATCATACGGTCGTTAATCTGAGTCCACACGTTATGCAAAACTGGGAAAAGAGTCAATAGGCGCGCGTGCAAGTGCTGATAATTGCAGCATCTTTCCCCTTTCGGGCAACAGTAGGAGACATAAGCCATAACCTCTTATTGACCCGGGGGTCACGTTCCCTACTCATTTTCGCCCCACAGATCCTGCTCCTAGTGCGCCGATCCTGCCCCCATGAGGCAACCTGACCCCTACCGTGACAAAAGACTCGCCGCCGTGATAGCACTAGCGGCCCGTGCCGCCCGGCGGTGTTGTTAGTGATTAGGTGTATCGCAGGCGCGTTTTCCAGCGCCAAACGTGGGGGACGACCAACTCGGGTTTGTTGGCCCGAAAACCGCCGCAGCCCTCAGGGCCGGCAGAGGTTGTCGCCGTAGCCGATCCATTTGTAAGTCGTTAACGCTTCCAGGCCCATTGGCCCGCGGGCGTGCAGTTTTTGGGTGCTGACCGCCACTTCCGCGCCAAGGCCAAACTGTCCGCCGTCGGTAAAACGGGTGCTGGCATTGACATAGACCGCCGATGAGTCCACTTCGCGCACGAAGCGTTCCGCCGCCTGAATCGATTGGGTCAGAATAGCGTCGGAATGCTGGGTGCCGTAATGACGGATATGTTCCACCACCTGGTCGAGGCCGCCCACCAGCTTGACATTTAAGTCGCGGGACAGCCATTCGTCATGGTAATCGGCCTCCGTCACGGCAACACAGGTCGTGGGGCCGTCAGCCAGATAGTGACGCGCGTTGTCATCGGCGTGTAGCGTGACGCCCAGCGCATGCATATGGCGGCTCAGACGCGGCAGAAAACGTTCAGCGATACGGTGGTGTACCAGCAGCGTTTCAAGCGAGTTACAGGCGCTGGGGTGCTGTACTTTGGCGTTTTCAATGACCGGCAGCGCCTGCTCGAAATCAATAGTGTCATCGGCATAGATATGGCAAACGCCGATGCCGCCGGTGATAACCGGAATCGTAGACTGTTCACGGCACAGCTTGTGCAGGCCTGCGCCGCCGCGAGGGATCAGCATATCGACATAGCGATCCAGGCACAGCAGCGCGTTGACCAGCGCGCGATCCGGGTTTTCGATGGCCTGCACCGCGCTGGCAGGCAGGCCGCAGCCCGTCAGCGCCAGCTGTATCACCTTTACCATAGCGGCATTGGTGCGGTACGTTTCCTTACCACCGCGTAAAATCACCGCGTTGCCGGTTTTCAAGCACAGCGCCGCAACATCAACGGTCACGTTGGGGCGAGCTTCATAAATCACGCCCACCACGCCGAGCGGAACCCGGCGGCGCTCCAGCGACAGCCCGCTGTCCAACCGCTGGCCCCCAATAACCTGGCCCACCAGATCGGTAAGGCGGCACACCTGTCGCACGTCCGCGGCGATAGCACTAAGGCGCGCCGGGTTCAAAAGCAGGCGATCCAGCAGTGCATCGCTCAGGCCGTTGCGGCGCGCCTCAGCCATATCTTGCACGTTGGCGTCAAGAATGCTTTGGCTATTGGCCTCCAGACTGTCGGCAATCGCCTCCAGCGCCCGATCCTTCTGGGCGCTGGTCAATACCGCCAGCTGCCACGAAGCCTGTTTCGCCGCTTTGCCCATTTGCTCAAGCATGTGCGTTCCTTAACATAAAATCATATCGTCGCGGTGGATGACCACCGGCCCATATTCATAGCCCAGAATATCACTGATGTCCTGGGAATGTTGACCGGCAATCATGCGCAGGGCATCGCTGTTATAGCGGCTGACGCCATGGGCGATATCGCGGCCGTCGGAGCTGAGGATACGCACCACAATCCCGCGGGAAAAATCACCTTCCACCGCCAGGATCCCTTTGGGCAACAGCGAGCCGCCGCGCTGTAATATCGCTTTTTGCGCGCCATCATCGACGGTGATGTCCCCCGCCGGCGGCGGGCCGAACAGCCAGCGTTTGCAGCTCTCCAGCGGCATTTTTTGCCCATGGAAACGGGTGCCTACCGATTCACCCACCATAACATCGCCAATCACGCCCGGTTTGCCGCCGGCCGCAATCACGACTTCGATTCCCGCGCGGTTGGCGACTTCCGCCGCCTGCAATTTGGTTGCCATGCCGCCGGTACCGAGGCCGGAGACGCTGCCGCCGGCCATTTTGCGCAGCGCGTCATTGATGCCTTCGACTTCGCGAATCAGCTCGGCGTCGGGGTGGGTGCGTGGATCGGCGGAAAACAGCCCCGGCTGATCGGTTAGCAGCAGCAACTTGTCAGCGTCGGCGAGGATCGCCACCAGCGCCGAAAGATTATCGTTGTTGCCCACTCTGATTTCAGCGGTGGCGACCGCATCATTTTCATTAATCACCGGCACGATGCCGTTATCCAGCAGGGCGCGCAGCGTGTCGCGGGCGTTGAGAAAGCGTTCGCGATCTTCCATATCGGCGCGGGTCAGCAACATTTGGCCGATATGGATATTGTAGAGGGAAAACAGCTGCTCCCAAAACTGAATCAAGCGGCTCTGCCCTACCGCCTCCAGTAGCTGCTTAGAGGCGATGGTGGCGGGCAGGTCGGGATAATTAAGGTACTCCCGTCTGGCGGCGATGGCGCCGGAGGTGACGATGATAATTCGGTGTCCGGCGGCGTGCAGCGGAGCACATTGGCGCACCAGTTCGACAATGTGCGCGCGATTAAGCCGGCGCGAACCGCTGGTAAGGACACTGGTGCCTAATTTTACCACCAGGGTCTGGCTGCTGTTCATAACGATATCTGCCGTTAAGGATGTTGATTGACTTAAAGGTTGCCTACCGCCGAGGGGATCAAGCGCTATGCCTGCCAGCATAGCGCGAAACGAATGAGAAAGCAGGAGCGGAAAATCAGGCGGTTAGACTGAATGGCTGTTCTTTAAACGCGTCGGCAGGCTCCAGCTTCATATTCATCGTTGCGATATAGGCGCGCAGACGGGTATGAAAGGCGCGCAGTGAACTCTCCAGTTTATCGATGACTTCCTGGTCGCTGAATTCGCTCTCGGTCCATTTGCCTTCTTTGTCAAATTTCCCGAAATGGTAGGTATAGGTATAACGCTTCCAAATTGATCCACCAGCCCCAAAACTCACGTTTCTCAGGCGCGGGCTGCATATTGATGCATACGGCGAGACAGTCGAAGAAAAAATGGTTGTCGCTGCACTGACCTTCACGGATATACGGGCCGAGGGCGGTAAAGCCTTTCAACACTTTGCCCCGGGGATGCCCACTCACTAACGCCATGCTATAACCTCAACCTCACTTTGCTTATTGTTCACCTTAAAGAGCAAACAAACGGTAGTGCTATAATTAACGTTTCAAATTGTTTTCAGCCAGCGGCTGATCTCCGCTAATGCCAGATGGAAATTGCGGTACAGCGGCGATTCCTTTATCGGCAACAGCTTTCCCGCCCGCGAAGAGGAGACAATCAGCTGCGCCTCGGCCGGCGGGCTAAAGGGGTCGTCGGGCCAGCAGCCCGCCATAACCGGAGTAGGACAACTGCTGCCGAGCAGGCCCTGCACTTTAAGGGAGTAACTCTTGAGCTCGGTTTTCAACGCGCCATCAGCGACCCCCGCCATGCCGATGCGGCTCGTCAGTACATCGAGAGATATGTTCGGCGCCCTATCCTGACGTTCGCCGTCGGTCAGTAACGCATGCACGACCGGACCGAGGCAGGCGACGCCCCTGAGCCGCTGCGGTTCAAGGTAGGCGATTCTGACCGCAATATTGGCGCCAAAGCGGAAGCCGAAAGCGCTAACGCGGCGCGAGTCAACCCAGGGAACGGATGCCAGGCCGCGCAATACCTGCTGATGGAGAAAACTGGTGTCCTGACTGAGTTTCCATTTGGCGGAGAAGCCGATCGAGGGCATATCGATGGTCAACATCGCCAGACCAGCGGGCGCGAAGTAGTCGTGAAACAGCCGATAGGTATCGTTTTGCAGCATATCCAGACTGCCGCACACCAACACCGTTGGATAAGGCGCTCGCCCCGTCGGCGGCAGATGCAAGAAACCGGTAACATTGCCGCCGCCGCTGACCGGGAATTCCAGCTGCTTGATTTCATGCGGCAGGTGCTTGGCCGCCTCTTCCCAGGCGTGGTTGGCCAGCGTCTGCGCCTGCTCCGCCAGCATATCCCCTTTCAAATGCGGATAGCTGGTGATGCTGTAAAAGCGCGCCGCCTGCAGCCAGTCGTGCGCCGCAGTAGCGCCGTCAACGTTCTCCATAGCGCGCTGCTGCCAGACCATGCCCTGGTGCGACCATTCGTAGATCCAGTTGCCGCCGCGATAGCCGATCACGGTATCCAGCAGCCGGTCGTCGGTGTAGGGCGCGCGACTGGCGGCGATACGCGCCAGCACTTCTTCTATTTCCCATGGGTTGATGCCGCGCCAAATCCACATCAGGCGGTTGATTAACCGGTACCAGTTGCCGGGATTGGCGCAGTCCAGCGCCGACATTATGCTTTTTTGCCCGCCGTGATGGACCCGGGCCACCAGCGTGGAGGTTTCGCGGTGTTTGACCGAGGGTTTGAATAGGGTTTCGCTCAGATTGTTTCCTGCTGCCATTGAGCATCGTCTCCAAAGACGGGTTCTGGAATGCCAGAACGATGCCTGCAAGGTTAACCATTCAGCCAGCAAAAAACAAACGCCCGGCGGTGCCGGGCGTCAGGAAAACGGTGATTGTCGCCGCATAAGGGAATACCGTGGCAGCAATGAGCCCGGACGTCCAAGCGACCACTGCGCTAACGCATCATGCGGCCGTCGCGGCGCAGGCCATCCGCGGCCGTAAACCGGCCTGAAGCGGCATATAAACTATTTAGCCGCCACCGGTGGCAGGCGAACGCTTTGCGCGCCTGTGCGCCCCCGTGGCGGCAGAAGGACTATTTGCCCGCCAGCGGCGGCACAAACACCACGCCCATATCCCAGGGCTGCTCGATCCAGGTATTTTGTGGAATGATGATGTAATCATCCACCAGCGGCCGGCCGGCCGGTTTGGCGAAAATGGTGACAAAATGCGCCTTGGGGTACATCCTCGCTCGCTCGCGAATCGCTTTGGCGGTACCGCCAGTGTCCACCAGATCGTCAACCACGATAAACCCCTCGCCGTCCCCTTCCGCGCGTTTTAACACGTTCAAATCGCGCTGATTGTCGTGATCATAGCTGGCGATGCATACGGTATCCACATGGCGGATGCCCAGCTCGCGGGCCAGCAATGCGCCCGGCACCAGACCGCCGCGGCTGACCGCGATAATCCCTTTCCATTGTTCAGCGGGCAGCAGGCGTTTGGCCATGGTACGCGCATGGATTTGCAACATGTCCCAGGTGACGACGTATTTTTCGCTCATAAATTCAGTCCCAGCCGGCTTGGGTCGGCTTAAAAAGTCTCAGGGGGAAAAAGGTTGCGCGGGATTATAGAGACGCAGCCGTCTAAATACCAGTACCTCCCCCTTTTTAACCTCAGTTTCACCCTCTGGTAAAGTAAAGTGGTATTCTGGGTTGACTCGGGTTGCTCCGCCGCTGGCCGCGCACCGCCGCCCGCGCGGTTTTTACGATATCACAGGAGTTTTTTATCGTGTCTGAATTGTCTCAACTTACGCCCCAGCCGCTGTGGGATATCTTCGCCAACATTTGCACAATCCCACACCCGTCCTACCATGAGGAAGCGCTGGCCACGCATATCCTACAGTGGGCGCAGGGAAAGGGCCTGTTCGCTGAACGCGACCAGGTGGGCAATATCCTGATTCACAAGCCGGCGACGCCGGGTTATGAAAATCGCCGTCCGGTGGCGATGCAGGCGCACCTGGACATGGTGCCGCAGAAAAACAGCGATACCACTCATGATTTCACCCAAGATCCCATTCAACCCTGGATAGACGGCGAATGGGTCAAAGCGCGCGGCACGACGCTCGGCGCCGATAACGGTATCGGCATGGCGTCGGCGCTGGCAGTGCTGGCCGACGACAGCGTGGAGCATGGTCCGCTGGAAGTGCTGCTGACCATGACCGAAGAAACCGGGATGGAAGGCGCTTTCGGCCTGCAGCCCGGCTGGCTGCAGAGCGAGATCCTCATCAATACCGACTCCGAAGAGGAAGGCGAAATCTATATGGGCTGTGCCGGCGGAGTTGACTTCAAAACCCAGCTGCCGCTCAGCCGCGAAACGGTGCCGGCCGGTTATCACAAGGTGCGGGTGGCCTTGACAGATTTAAAAGGCGGCCACTCCGGCAGCGATATCCATCTGGGGCTCGGCAACGCCAATAAGCTGCTGGCCCGCTTCCTGGCGGATTTTTGCGCTACGCTGGACATTCGTCTGCTGGATCTGAACGACGGAACGCTGCGCAACGCCATTCCGCGCGAAGCGTTCGCTACCCTGGCGCTGCCGCGTGAGAACGTCGACACCCTACGCGCCCAGGCGCGCGCCTATCTGGCGATTATCGGGAGCGAATTGGCGGCGGTCGAGAAAAAACCGGTGCTGGACGTCAGCGACAGCCAGTACGACGGGCAGGCGCTGACCAAAGCCTGCGGCGACCGGCTTATCGCGTTGCTCCATGCGATGCCGAACGGCGTTATTCGCATGAGTGATGACGTGAAAGGCGTCGTGGAAACATCGTTGAACGTCGGCGTGGTGTCGATGGACGCCGACAAAGCCGAAATCCGCTGCCTGATCCGTTCGCTTATCGACAGCGGCAAGCTGCAGGTGGAAGGGATGCTGCATGCGCTGGGGCGGCTGGCCGGCGCCACTACGGTTGCCAAGGGGAGCTATCCCGGATGGAAACCGGACGCCAACTCGCTGGTGATGCATGTGGTGCGCGATACCTATCGGCAGCTGTTTAACAAAACGCCAAATATTCAGGTCATCCATGCGGGTCTGGAATGCGGGCTGTTTAAAAAACCTTACCCCGATATGGATATGGTCTCCATCGGGCCGACCATTACCGGCCCGCATTCGCCAGATGAACAAGTGCATATCGCGAGCGTTGGCCAATACTGGATGCTGCTGACCGCGCTGCTAAAAGCGATCCCCGTCAAGGAGTGAAGCAGACCGGCGCTGGCCTTGTAGCCGGCGCCGGGACGCTATCTTTTACGCAGCCCATCAGCCCGCCGGCCCCGACGCCAAGAGCGACCCGCGTATTGGTCAAGTCGTGATGTTTTCACCGCCCGTGTCTGAGGCGTGTGGCCATTGGCCGCTACGGGCCTAAGGGTGAGAGTTCCACTCCTCTTCCCAATTCAGCAGCAATTGGCGTTCTAGCTGCGGATCCATTAATGTGACATGTAATCCCACCAGCCGTACGCCGCGATCGCCGCGGCGCTGTTCCCAGGTCTGACGCGCGACGGCTATCAGGTCCGTTTTATTAAGCCGCGGCCAAACATGCTCTTGCGTCGTCTGCTGAAAATCGGCGAACTTAAGTTTGATACCTTGACGGGCGATCTGCAGATCGGGACGCACCCGGGCGAGGCGCCGCTCCAGCTCGGGGTAAAGATGGTCGATAATCTTCTCGCACGCCTCCCAGCGGATAATATCCTGCGCCAGGGTACGTTCGACGCCCACCGACTTGCGCAGCCGGTCGGCGGACACTTGCCGTTCATCAATGCCGTGCGAGCGTTCCCAAATCACCCGGCCGAATTTGCCAAATTGGCGCAGTAGCGTCGCCAAATCGAATTGCTGCACGTCGGCGCAGGTTACAAGCCCCATCTCGCCGAGTTTTTTGGCGGTCACCTTGCCGACACCCGGGATCTTCGCCAGCGGCAGTTGCAGCAAGAAGGCCGGCATGGCGGCAGGGGTAATGACATATTGGCCGTTGGGTTTATTGAGATTGGAGGCGATTTTCGCTAAAAACTTAACCGGCGCCACGCCCGCCGAGGCCGTTAGCCGCAGCTCATCGGCAATCTCCTGGCGGATGGCGCGCGCCATCAGGGTGGCGGAACCATTGCAGCAATCGCTGTCGGTGACGTCCATAAACGCCTCATCCAGCGACAGCGGCTCGATGAGCGACGTATAGCGGGCGAAAATGGAACGAATATGATCCGAGGCCTCTTTATACACCGCCATACGGCCGGGGATCACTGTCAGATGGGGGCAGAGTTTTAACGCCATGGCGGTGGACATGGCGCTATGCACGCCATAGCGCCGCGCCGGATAATTGGCGGTACTGATGACGCCGCGGCGATCGGCGCTGCCGCCGATCGCCAGCGGGATGTCGTGCAGGTGCGGATTATCGCGCATTTCGACCGCGGCAAAAAAGCAGTCCATATCGACATGTATGATTTTACGCATCCGGCCCCCTTAACCTGTACAAGTATACAGTAATGATTCTCATCTATACAAAACGTATCTTGATAAAATAATACGCAGTGATATCTTATCGCTGATTGCCCACGGGCAGTTGACAGACCCGCCGGTCACGTTCGTCGCCGGCCGCTCATTTATTTTGATAAAACAGGAATGACAATGCGCAGATTCGCGCTGCTGTTGGCAATGCTTTTTTTATTCCCGGCGTACGGCTACGCCAGCGATCAGGCAAAAGTCGGCCAGGAACTTAAGCAACAATTATTAGGCTCACCTGTATTTATTCAGGTCTTTAAAGAAGAGCGCATATTGGAACTTTATGCCAAGATGGGCAACGCCTACCATCTGGTGGACAGCTTTCAAATTTGCAAGTTTTCCGGCGGTCTGGGTCCGAAACGGCGCGAAGGTGATTTCATGGGCCCGGAGGGCTTTTACGCCATTGATAACCGTAATCTGAATCACAACAGTAATTATTATCGCGATATTAATATAGGTTTACCCAATGACTACGATCGGGCACAGGGTTATTCGGGCGCTAAGCTGATGATTCACGGCGATTGCCGCTCTATCGGCTGCTATGCCATGACCGATACCTCTATCGTGGAAATTTATCGCTATGTGGAAGATGCGTTGCTAAATGGCTAGGTGCAGGTAAAAATTAATATTTTTCCGTTCCGTATGACGCCGGCAAATATGCAGCGCCACCACTATTCGGCCAATTATAAATTCTGGAGCCAGCTGCAGCCCGGCTACGCCTATTTCGCTGAACATCATCAGCCGCCTGCGGTGTCGGTAGTCAACGGCCAGTATGTGATAAGCGCGCCGCTGATGCTGCAAAGCGGCGGGCCGGTCGTGTCACAATTCGTGCTCGCCAAGCCGGAATAATACCCATTCCCCCGGCGCTACTCGCTGCCAGGTTTCGTTGCCGGTCAGCGGCTGGGTGGCTATCACCGTGACCACGTCATTAGGCGTGGTCTGCTTTTGGAAATCGATTTCCACATCCTGATCAAGCAGCGTGGCTTTCCCGAACGGCGCGCGCCGGGTTATCCAATACAGGTTACTTGAACAATAACCCATGACGTAACAGCCGTCGGACAGCAGCATATTGAAAATCCCTTTTTGCCGCAGCGAATCCGCTAAACCGGCAATATAGCGAAACACCGACGGCCAGTGGCGCGGCGTTTGCGGATAGTGTTCCGCCAGGCGCGCCAGCAGCCAGCAAAACGCCTGCTCGCTATCGGTCTGCCCCACCGGACGAAAATTGCCGGTTTTCAGCGTCCGATAGCCACGCAACTGGCCATTGTGGGCAAAGGTCCAGTGGCGGCCTCAGAGTTCGCAGGTAAACGGGTGGGTATTCTCCAGCGCCACCCTGCCACGATTAGCCTGGCGAATATGGGAGACCACCACGCAGGATTTGATAGGATAATCCTGCACCAGACGGGCGATGGGCGAGTCGATACTGGGCAACGGATCCTTGAATGTACGGCAAGCCCAGTCCTTCGTAAAAAATGATTGCCCAGCCGTCCTTATGCGGTCCGGTCCCGCCGCCGCGCAGCACCAGGCCGGAAAAACTGAAACAAATATCCATTGGTACATTAGCGCTCATGCCGAGTAATTTACACATGCCCCTCTCCTGTCGATCCCCTGCCGGTCTGGGTTACCCCTGCGCCGCCATTTCTTTCTCGATGAGCAGTATCAGAATATGAATGGCCTTGATATGGATTTCCTGGATGCGATCGGCATAGCCTAAATGGGGGACGCGGATTTCTACATCTGCGCTGCCGGCCATTTTGCCGCCCTCTTTGCCGGTAAGGACGATAACCCGCATCCCTTTGGCGCGCGCGGCGTCAATGGCGCGGATGATATTCGCCGAGTTGCCGGAGGTGGAAATACCGACCAGAACATCGCCCTGGTTGCCCACCGCTTCAACATAACGCGAGAAGACTTGCTCATAGCCGAAATCGTTGCTCACGCAGGAGAGATGACTGGGGTCGGAAATGGCGATAGCGGGATAGCCCGGGCGATTTTCGCGATAGCGGCCGGTTAATTCTTCTGCAAAATGCATCGCGTCGCAGTGGGAACCGCCGTTGCCGCAGGAAAGCACTTTTCCGCCGGCTTTAAAGGTATCGGCAATCAATTTGGCCGCGTCTTCAATAGACTGGATATGGCGCTCGTCGCTAAGGAAATTTTGCAGCGTTTGCAGGGCTTCGTTAAGTTCGTTGCGGATCAAATCCTGATACATGGGGTCGTCCCTCAATCAAGGCTGGCGAATGGATGAAATTTTCCGGCTGCAGTTTACCGGAATGCCCCTATCGCGAGAAGCGCCGTTCAGGTCGTGGTTTTGCGCTATTTCATAAAATAGATAGATAATAAGTCTATTGATAATTGTACAGAATAATGGTGCCGAGAGGACATGGTCATGGCGCATAGTGCGACAGAAGCAGATAGGGGATCCACCGCCTTCATCGTCTAACGCGGTAACAGGGCCAACCCACCGTTTTCGTTGAATGCTGAGGCCCCGGCTCGGTCGCGGGATCTTGCGCCGCGGGTTAGGCTCTGGGCAGAAAAAAAAGCCCCGCGTCACGAGGAGGCGGGGCGGCATGGGCGGCGCGCGCTATTATTTGACCAGCGCTTCCGTCGAAATGCTGATGGTGATGTCATCGCTGACGTTGGGCACGAACTGCCCCATTTTAAATTCTGAACGCTTGATGGTGGTGGTGGCATTGAAACCCACGGCGGCTTTTTTGGCCATAGGATGCTCGCCCTGCTTATTCAGCACCGCATCCAATATCACCGGACGGCTGATGCCCTTAATGGTCAAATCGCCAAAGGCCTGATAACGATTATCGCCTTTGCTGACGATTTTGGTGCTGTGAAAGGTCGCGTTGGGGTACTGTTTCTGATCAAAATATTCCGTGCCTTTGAATTCATCGTTCAGCGCCTGCACATGGGTATCCACGGTTTTAACCGGAATGGTGACATCCACTTTGGCATTCGTGATAGCCGCATCATCCAGCACAATGGTACCGGTAATAGCGGAAAAGTTGGCGGTGGGGTTGGAAAATTCGAAATGATTCCACGAGAACACCAGCGAAGTATGATTGGGATCCAGATGGTAGGTTTCCGTTTTTGCCTGGGCGATACCCGAAGCCAACAGCAGCCCGATAGCCAGCGGTAACAACGTCTTTTTCATCGTAATCATGCCAATTCTGTCCGTCATATTGCCGAAAGGACCTTCATCATGAAGGCTTTCGATAGGGATTGTCACTGAATATATTTGTTGACTATCTTCAATAATTTTGACCAAGGTAGCGGCGGACATTTAGCTGTTTACACGTCTTGATTGTCAATTATCGGCAGCATGTTATATTGGCTCAAAATCTGGCTATCAGGAGTCATATTAGCCATGAGTACCCCGCTTATCCCGCAAAGTAAACTCCCAGCGCTGGGCACCACCATCTTTACCCAGATGAGGGCGCTGGCGCAACGCCATCAGGCGATCAACTTGTCCCAGGGTTTTCCCGATTTTGACGGTCCCGACTATTTGAAATCCCGGCTGGCCTGGCACGTCAGCCAGGGCGCCAATCAATATGCCCCTATGACCGGCGTTGCGCCGCTGCGTGAGGCCATCGCCGATAAAACGGCAGAGCTTTACGGCTGGCGTCCCGACGCCGAGGCCGAGGTGACGGTCACCGCCGGCGCGACCGAGGCGCTGTTTGCCGCCATCAGCGCGCTGGTGCGCCCTTGGGGATGAAGTGATCTGTTTCGATCCCAGCTATGACAGCTACGGGCCGGCGGTCGAACTGGCCGGCGGCGTAACGCGCCGCATCGCGCTGCAGCCGCCGGCGTTTCGCGTTGACTGGGCGCAGTTCGGCGAAATACTGAGCGACCGCACCCGACTGGTTATCCTCAACACGCCGTATAACCCCTCGGCCAGCGTCTGGCAGGCGGACGATTTCCAGCAGCTGTGGCAGGCCATCGCCGCGCGGGAAATCTATGTGTTGAGCGATGAAGTCTACGAACATATCTGTTTTGCCCCCGGCGGCCATCAGAGCGTGCTGGCGCATGACGGCCTGCGCCAGCACGCCATCGCCGTCTCCTCTTTCGGCAAAACTTACCATATGACCGGTTGGAAGGTCGGCTACTGCGTGGTGGCGCCGGCCCTGAGCGCCGAGGTGCGCAAAATTCATCAATATCTGACCTTTGCGGTCAATACGCCCGCGCTGCTGGCTCTCGCCGATATGCTTCGCCAGGAGCCGGCGCACTGGCAGACGTTTCCGACGTTCTACCGCCAGCAGCGCGACCACCTGGTACAGACGCTGGCGCCCAGCCGGCTGAAGCTGCTGCCCTGTGAAGGCACCTATTTCCTGCTGGCGGATTACAGCGCCCTTTCCGATAAAGACGACGTGACCTTTTGTCAGTGGCTCACCACCCATGTCGGCGTGGCCGCTATTCCGCTATCGGTGTTCTGCGCCGCCCCCTTCCTGCATAAATTGATCCGCCTGTGCTTCGCCAAAGGCGATCAGACGCTGGACGCCGCCGCGGAGCGCTTATGTCGACTTTAGCGCTGAGTCTGGCTACAGCAGCCGCTGGTCTGGATGGACGGCGAGGCGAACCTGGCCCACTTTGACCGACTGCTGGCGCCGATCGACGACCAGGATTTGATTGTGCTGCCGGAAATGTTTACCACCGGTTTCGCCATGGAAGCAGCCGGCAATGCTCTGCCAGAAAAGCGCGTGGTGGAATGGCTGGCGCAATGGGTGCGGCGCGATGGTAGTCGGCAGCGCGGCCATCGCCACCCCGGCTGGCGCGGTGAATCGTTTCTTACTGGTGCAGCCCGACGGGGCGACGTACCGCTATGATAAACGTCATCTGTTCAGAATGGCCGACGAGCATCGCCATTATCAGGCCGGCCAGGAACGGGTGGTGGTGGCCTGGCGCGGCGGGCGCATTTTACCGCAGGTCTGTTATGGCCTGCGCTTCCCGCTGTGGTCGCGCAATCAGCATAATTATAGCGGCAATAGCCTGATCATTGACCCCCAGGGAACGGTAATGGCGCAGGCTGACCCGGGCGCGGCGGCCTGCCTGCAGGCCCGCCTGTCGCTGGCGACGCTGGGCCAATACCGCGAAACGTTTCCAGCTTGGCGCGATGCTGACCGTTTCAGCCTGAAACCGTAACCCGCTGCGCGCTAACGCACCGGCAAGCCGTCCGCCGGTCGCGCCTTCCAGACCTGGCCGTTCATGTCAGCTTGCTAAAAGCATGGGAGAGCGCCTGCGCCGGTGTGTTGCCTTAGTAGCGGGGCGCGCTTTATCGTTATCCTTCCTGCTCCGGGGGCGCTTCCTGGTAGGGATGGTGGGCGATCCAGTGATCGGCGATATCCTGGCGACGGCAAATCCATACCCATTCGTGCTGCTGAATATAATCGAGAAACCGCTGTAGCGCGCGAAAGCGTCCCGGACGGCCCAAAATCCGGCCGTGCATGCCGATGGAAAGCATCTTCGGTGACGTCTCCCCCTCGGCGTAGAGCACGTCGAAGCTGTCCCGCAGATAGGTGAAGAACTGCTCACCGCTGTTGAATCCCTGGGGCGTGGTGAAACGCATATCGTTTGCCTCCAGCGTATAGGGGATGATCAAATGCGGTTTTACCGTGCCGTCCTGCCGGGTTACCTGCGTCCAAAACGGCAGATCGTCGCCGTAATAATCGCTGTCGTATTGGAAGCCCTCCTGCTCAACCACCAACCGCCGGGTGTTAGGGCTGTCGTGGCCGGTATACCAACCCAGCGGCGGTGTACCAAACAGTTGCGTCAACACGTTTACCGCCTGCTGCATATGCTGCCGTTCGGTTTTAGCGTCGACGCCCTGATAATGCAGCCAGCGCCAGCCGTGGCTGACCACATCATAGTCAGCCGCCTTAATGGCCTCCACCGCCGCCGGATTGCGCGCCAGCGCCATGGCTACGCCAAAGACCGTCAACGGCAGACCGCGGCGGCTGAATTCCTGGTGGATTCGCCAAAAACCGGCCCGGGAGCCGTACTCATATAGCGAATCCATCGACATGTGTCTTTCTGGATAACTGGCGGCGCCAATGATATCGGAAAGAAACTGTTCGGAACCCGCGTCCCCATGCAGAACATGACTTTCGGCCCCTTCTTCATAATTCAGGACAAATTGCACCGCGATACGTGCCTGCCCAGGCCAGCCGGCATGCGGGGGCTTTCCGGCATAACCGATAAGATCGCGCGGGTAATTGGCGTTGAAAGCGAAACTTTTGTTCTCGGTCGCGTCACTCATTGTCAGTTCCTTTTTTGTGAGCCGGTGTTTTAGTTTAGTCCTATAACGCGCGGGGTTAGTTCTTTTTGTGTCGGAAAATCGCGATTGTTTTCACCGCTGGCGATAAGGCCGAAACCCTGTATTGACGCGATGAATTCAGCGCCGTGCGCACCTTAACGATGACCGGCATCCTCCCGCTCATGCGTTCCATGCAACGTCACTGCCGCCATCTGAACCGCAAAAAAATTAGGGTGAACACTGCCCCGCGTAGCAACCGAGCGAATACCCGATACGCCACAGTTTGCGTTTGCGCCGCGCGACGGAGGCTAGAACAAAGCCTTGACCTTGACCAAGACGTAGACCTAAATAAAATCGAGACAGAGACAGTGCGCGAAGATATGTTCCCCACGCCAGAAAAGACAAAACCCCGTGCTTTGGGAAACACGGGGTTTTTGAATGGTTGGCGGTGCGGACGGGACTCGAACCCGCGATCCCCGGCGTGACAGGCCGGTATTCTAACCGACTGAACTACCGCACCGCACTTGTGCTTTGTCGGGAAAGCGAGGCGAATAGTAAAGTCACGACCGAGTAACGTCAATGCTTTTCATGCGCCGCAAAATCGTTTGCTGATAAATGCAGCACCCAGCGTTCATTTTGACCTGACGGAATGATTTTACTCGCTTTGTGCAGGGCTCTCTTCCCGCCACAGACAGCTGCCGCCCTTTTTCTGCACCAGATCCAACCGCTGCTCGTGGGCCACGGCTTCCTCATCGCTGGCGTAAACGATCTTCAGCGACGTCTGGGCGCGCTGCACCCGCTGAATTTGCACGGTGTCGCCCACTTCGCGCTGCTCCTGCTCCCCTTCCATCGCAAAACGCATGGCGGTCTGGCCTCCGGTCATCAGCAAGAAAACGTCCGCCAGGATTTCGGCGTCGAGCAAAGCGCCGTGAAGGGTACGCTTACTGTTATCGATCAGATAGCGGTCACACAACGCGTCCAGACTATTGCGCTTACCGGGGAACATTTTGCGCGCCAGCAGCAGACTATCCGTCACCTTGCAAAAGGTGTCGGTTTTAGCGATACCGCGATTAAGCATCGCAAACTCATAGTCCATAAAGCCGATATCGAAGGGGGCGTTATGAATGACCAATTCCCCACCGCGAATAAACTGTAAGAATTCATCCGCCACGTCGGCAAACGTCGGTTTATCCGCCAGAAACTCGTCGCTGATGCCGTGGACATTGAACGCTTCGGGGTCTACCAGCCGGTCCGGTTTTAGATAGACGTGGAAGTGCCGGCCGGTCAAGCGGCGATTAATGACCTCCACCGCGCCGATTTCGATAATTCGGTGTCCTTCGTAGTGGACACCCAACTTGTTCATGCCGGTGGTTTCAGTATCCAGAACAATCTGTCGCGTAATGTCAGTGCTCATAATGCTCGTTTATGCCAGACTTGGGCTTTTAACATGGAGCAAGTTTACCAGAGATGCGCAAACAGGTTGAAATTTTCACCGACGGTTCATGCCTGGGCAATCCCGGCCCCGGCGGCTATGGCGCTATATTGCGCTATAAACAGCATGAAAAAACCTTCAGCGCCGGTTATCGCCTGACCACCAACAACCGCATGGAGTTGATGGCGGCCATCGTGGCGCTGGAAGCGCTGACAGACGCCTGCGAGGTCGTGCTCAGCACCGACAGCCAGTACGTCCGCCAAGGGATCACCCAATGGATTCATAACTGGAAAAAACGCGGCTGGAAAACCGCCGAGAAGAAACCGGTGAAAAACGTCGATTTATGGCAGCGCCTGGACGCGGCCATTCAGCCTCATACCCTGCGCTGGGATTGGGTGAAGGGCCATGCGGGCCATCCGGAAAACGAACGCTGTGACGAACTGGCGCGCACCGCCGCCGGCCATCCGGCGTTGGAAGACATCGGCTATCGGGTGGAAGCGCAAACGGGCGGCGGCCGAGCGGATTAGAGCGGCTTCACTCTTCTTTCCAGGAATGCAGCTGCCGGCAACTGCGGGTGGTGGCGTTTACCGGCCGCCGCAATCCCCGCGTGGACGCTTTGTTTTTCAGCGGCTTCAGGCTGAGGGGAAACGTGCGCTTGCGCGCGACTATCAGGCTCAGGCAACCAATAGCGGGGAAATGGGTGCTGAGTAGCCGTCCCCCTTGGCGTCGCCATGGCAACACCTGCAGATGGGTACGGTGCAACACCTCGAAATTAAGCACCCCCAGCCAATCCAACAGCCGCATCTGCGTATACATTCGACTTCTGTACGGCTGGCGGCGAAAAAGGATCGGGCAGATTTTACCCAGCCTCAGCATGCTCACCGGGTTGAACGTCGTGATGATGAGCCAGCCGTCATCAATGAGTACCCGATCGACCTCCCGCAGCAGGCGGTGCGGGTCGCCGGTATAGGATAAGGTATGAGCCAGTAAGCACGCGTCTGCCGACTTATTGGCGAACGGCAGTTGGTAAGGATCGGCGATAACGTGCAAACGTTCGCCCTCGAGTCCCACATTGACCTGGTGGAAAATCGCACAATCGCCGGTATCCAGATCCGCGCTCAACGCGCCGATTTTGAGTAAATAAAACCCGAACAGTTTAGACCACCACGCTTTTAAACCCTGCTCTAGCGCCTGACGATAGTAAGCCCCGCAGGGAATATCGTCCCATGAGGCAGGCGCCACAATAGTCTTGTTACTTTGCGCTGGTTTCATGTTTGTCTATCTTCTAAGGGCCATAGAGAAATAACGAGGTTAACAATGAATCTTATCAGCATTCCCGCACTGGCGGATAATTACATTTGGCTTTTACACAATGACGACAGCCAATGCCTGGTGGTCGATCCGGGCGAGGCGGCGCCGGTGTTACAAGCGCTTGCCGACCGCCACTTAACCCCTGTCGCTATTTTATTGACCCATCATCATCATGACCATGTGGGCGGCGTCGCCGAGCTACTGCGGCATTTCCCGGTGCCGGTCTATGGCCCGGAGGAAACCTGCGCCAAGGGCGCTACCCGGATTGTTAATGAAGGCGATACCCTGACATTACTGGACCACACCTTCAGCATACTGGCATTGCCCGGTCATACACTCGGACATATCGGATTTTACGGCGCACCTTGGCTTTTTAGCGGCGACACGGTTTTTTCCGCAGGTTGCGGGCGGCTTTTTGAGGGCACGCCCAAGCAAATGTACGAGTCTTTTCAGAAGGTTAATCAGCTTCCCCCCGATACCCTGATCTGCGCCGCTCATGAGTATACTTCAAGCAATTTGGACTTCGCCGCCGCCCTATTGCCTCAAGATAGCGTTATCACAGGTTATCAACGTGAAATTAATGAGTTACGTCTGAAAAATCAGCACAGCCTGCCCACAACGCTGTATTTAGAGCGTCAAATTAATCTTTTCTTACGTTGCCATAACATTGATTTACAAAACAAATTAAACGTTCACCCCGCTTCCGGCGAGGAATGGCGTGTTTTTGCGGCATTACGCGAGAAGAAGGATCATTTCTAAAGGTTTTAGTTGTAATGTCCCAGCCTTCAAAGTATCATTGTTTGTCTTTTAAGTAAGCGGCTATTTTTTTGACATACAGATGAAGACTCATGCGATCTTATTCGCCTCGGTCTTGCTGGTGAAGTGTCAGGCGTCCAGGCAGGATACGCCACCCCCCGAACAGCATGCACAGAGTGTTTCTTCGGCAGGTCAAGGTGAAGCGGGAAAGTACACAGATGATCGAGCGGGTATCGCACGATGGCAAGATATTAACAACAGCCTGCCGCAAGGCGATTTGTGGAATTTCATTGGCGACGAGCTGAAGATGCAGATACCGGATAACGCCCGGGTCCGCGAGCAACAAAAGCGTTATTTGAAACAGAAGAGCTATCTCCACGATGTAACATTACGGGCAGAGCCGTACATGTACTGGATAGTCGAGCAGATTAAGCAACGTAAAATGTCGATGGAACTAGTACTGCTACCCATAGTGGAGAGCGCTTTTGACCCGAAGGCAATATCCGCCTCCAACGCGGCTGGCCTTTGGCAGATAGTTCCCCAGACAAGCAAGAATTACGGCCTGAAGCAGAACCAATGGTATGACGGTCGCCGTGATGTGGTGGCGTCCACCACCGTGGCGCTGGATATGATGCAGCGGCTTAACCGTATGTTCGACGGCGACTGGTTGTTGACTATCGCCGCCTATAACAGCGGTGAAGGTCGTATTATGCAGGCCATCAAGCATAATAAGGCCAAAGGGCGCCCCACCGACTTCTGGTCGTTGGCGCTGCCGCGTGAAACCACCATTTATGTTCCGAAGATGCTTGTGCTCAGCAACCTCATTAAGAATAGCAAACAATTTGGCATCGCGTTGCCCAAATCGAATGCACCACGCGCGCTGGCGCGGGTAAGAAGTCGGCCAGCAAATCGGCCTGACGCAGGCGGCGGAAATGTCCGGCCTATCGCTGACCAAGCTGAAAAGCTTTAACACCGGCTACAAGCGCAACGTGACGGCGCCAAACGGGCCGCATTATATCATGCTGCCCAAGGCGCATGCTTCGCAGCTGCGCACCTCGCTGGCGCAAGGCGATATTGCGGCGGTACAGTCCACGCAGTTGGCGGATAACAACCTCGGCAGCGGCAGCTATGAGGTGCGTGCCGGTGATACCTTAATCCGGCATCGCAAAGCGGTTGAACGTTAAAACCGCTGATTTGCAGAAATGGAATAACCTGCGCAGTGCACGCAGCCTGAAGGTGGGCCAAACGCTGAAAGTCGGCAGCGGTTCGATGCAGATTGCCAACAACAACAGCATCACCTATCAGGTACGCAAAGGGGATTCTCTGGCGAGCACATCGCCCGCCGGCACGGCGTCGATATCAAGGACGTCATGCGCTGGAACGATGCGTTGGACAATGCCAACAACCTGCAGCCGGGGCTTAAGCTGACACTGTTCGTTAGCGGCAAGTCCACGGACTCCTGATGTGCCGCTGGCTACACCCTACCCGCGGCGATGTTAGACGACGGTGAGCTGTATCCGAACGGTTAGCGCTAGAGCCAGCGAAACAAAAAGCCGACGTTTTAACGTCTGCTTTTTTTATGTCCCGGTATCGGCAGCGTAGTTTATCTCCCGATCGATACCGACAATTTGCGCCGCCGCCGGCGCCGCGGAGCAGGTTCGAATTCGACCAGCAAGGGATTATGGTCTGAAGCCTCGGTTACCAGCACCGACGCCTCGCAGACGTTCATATCGCGGTAAAAGACAAAATCCAGTGGCCGGCCAAATGCCCGCTTGCGCTGATCGTCGACAAACCGCACCTCGCCCAGCCCCATCCGTTCTGCGAACCGGCAGAGCGCCAGCATACGCTGCCGGCTCCAGGCATTGAAATCCCCCGCCATAATAACCGGACCGCTATGATTACGGATCTGCTCACCAATGGGATCGAGCTGTTTACTGTACACATCAATGCCCAGGCTGAAATTCACCGCGTGGATATTAACCACCATCAGCAGTTGCCCGTTATAGATGGGATATACGGTGACCAGAGCCGACTTGGCTAATCGCAACAGGGGCTCGCGCTCGCGCAGCGGACAGCAGTAGACCGGATGCGCGGCGGAAAGGGTCATGACCCCCGACGGATGCTGCGGAAAAATCAATGCGGGAACCTGGTCCGCAGCCAAATAATGGGAGGTAGCGAATCGGACCAGCTCAGGTGTGCTCTGCGCTTCCTGTAGCAGGACCAACTGGGCATCTTTACCAAACCCTTGCAGTACCGACAACCAATTGGCGCGCTGCTGTTTATAGATATTCCATACCATCACCCGCAAAATACGCGAGCCTGGCAAAGGTTCTCCCGCCGATAGCGCCTGACCTAACTGGCCAGAAGCAAGAGGTGGAAAGATACGCTCGACTGGCTGGCCCGCGACATACCTGACGGCATATGTTTTTTTTGGCACGGTTACCGCCTATTCAACTAAGTTTTGCGCCTGTGGCGGTGTTTGAGTTGATTCCCGCGGTTTTAGTCCACAGACACCTGACCACCATATGCTTTTATAAGCTCTCGGCCCGGCAAATTCAATGTGGGGCCATGACATATTGACCCGCCCCACACAGTATATCACAAAAGCGCCCCTGCCTTGGACGGGACCGCCGGCTGCGACGGAGGCGGCGCTGTGGGCGTTCTCGCCCCGCCTGTCTCCCTGTATTCTGGCTTGATCAGCCGGGAGCGAGGCGTGCCGTCGTCAAGTACTGCACTATAGTCCAGTATTCATTACTGCCAAACTTGTTTATCGTAAGAGTTTAAAAGTCGAGCAGCCGGCAACACGCTGCAATCGATAGCATAATCAAGAGGAATTGAGAGATGGTGGACAACGGCTTTTGCATTATTCATGGTAATATCAATAAAGTCTATTGGCGCATTGCTGCAGCGGCAATATCGAAATGCTGCGCAACGGTTGCCTGTTTACCGGCCGCAAAACGCCGGTGCAGAGTTATCGCTTTGCGACCGGTAGCGCCTATCTCATTGGATCGCTGCGTAACAAGCGCCTGCTTCACCATCTGGCGACGCACTTTACCGGTGGCGTACCGGTCGTTAACGGGGCAGAAGTACTCTACCAGCTTAGCACGCAATTGGGCTCGGCCGCGCTTGGTCTTGCCGAGGGCGACTTTTGCCTTCTTTATCGAGGATCGCAATGGCACCTTGACGCTGCTGACCGATGCCCGCGGTCAAAATCCTGTTTATTTGGTCAACGCCGGCGATCGTTGGATTACTGATAAACTAAAACTTATCAGCGCGCTACATGACAGTGATATCCAGCACGACCCGCAGGGGAGCGAAACGGCCCCGAGCGTAGGCTGTCATATCCAGCGCATTCTACCAGGAACGCTTAACGTATTTCGCTTTAGCAATGCCGACTGTGAGGTCTGCGAGAGCCGACAATTGTTGCGTCCGGCAAAAATGCCTGATGCGGCGTGCGATATTTGAAGCCAAAACGTGCGATAAATGGCAGGCTACTTTTGTTTCCATCAGTGCAACGAAATTACACTGTTATTTTTCATCGGAAGCACTTTGGTTTGTTCGAGTGGTACGATCAACGTGACAATATTTATAGATGCTGGTCAATGAAACGCCATACAGTAATGCAAGCTGTTTTCTACTATGACCGGACTCAAGTAATTTTTTAGCCTGCTCTTGCTGTGCAGAAGATAATGAGCAAGGTCTACCGCCGATACGTCCTCTGCTTCTCGCTGCTACCAAACCTGCCTGAGTACGCTCAACAATCAACTCCCGCTCCATTTGCGCCAACGCACTCATCACATGAAAGAAAAAACGACAGGCTGACGAAGAGGTGTCGATAGAATCAGTCAAACTATAAAAATGAATGCCTTCATCTTCAAGTTTGGATATTAAAGTAATCAAATGTTTAATGCTACGACCCAACCTATCCAGCTTCCAGACCACCAAAGTGTCACCCGATTTTAATGCGTTTAATGCACGTTTTAAGCCGGGTCTCTGGTCGACTTTTCCGCTTATTTTATCCTCAAAAATCTGGTCACAATTTGCACAAATGAGTGATTTTCGCTATAAATCGGTGTTTTGGTCATTTTTTGACACCCTCATATAGCCTATTTTTGCCATTTTCGCCCTTTCTTCGCCTTCTGAAAGCCTTGTCATCGCTGGTTTTGGTCAAAATTTTAGCCAAATTCACGATTTAAGAAAACCTTGGTTTATTGGAAACGATAGATTGTGCAAAAAACGCACTGAATAAACGTATGGGGGGAACCGTCAACGGAGGTGTCACTTTTGGGCAAAATTTAACCGTTTCATGGGGCGGAAGAACCGCTGTTTATCATGAAAATGGTGATGTGACAGGCCCAGTCTGGGGTGGTGCTCTTTGAGCGCTTGGATTACCGCACGTGCAAATGAAGCGCAAAGCAATGCTTGGCAACATGCTGATCATGTAACAAATGGCCGTGCTACCTGGGATTATATCAATACCACGTTCGTAAAAGATATTCGATTGGGGCATATGCAAGAGTTTCAGATATGGAAGGGACCGGAACCAGCAGATGAGCCTCATTATGTGATTACTGGTGTGTATAACGGTAATGGTGATGCTTATGTGGATTACATTCAGCGCCGTCTCATACAAAAAAACATTAACGGTAACTGGATAAATGTGTGGTTTATGTGATGAAAAATATTAAAAATTTCAAACGCTATCACCCTGATGCTGTCGATAAAAAATGCTTAGAACAGGCTGTTGGGGCGATTTTTCTTATCTCGGAAGACGGTCAGGACTGGTATGAGAGCCAGAAGTTATTTCAGCCCGATACGATGAAAGTCGAGTATGAAGCCAACGGCATCATACGCTCAATGGGCTACGATATCAGTGGCTTCTGTCCCGAGGGGTGCAGCATGGCAGAAGTTTCAAAATGGCCCGATGAAGCAGCACCTAACCGAAAATGGTGTTTTATCGATGGTGAGGTTGTTCCACGTGTTTATACAGCAGATGAACTTAGGGGTGCAAATTCCGACGTATCCGATCATCTGTTCCGGCGACATCCGATCAGTTATTCCGATATTTTCCGATCACCCATTCCAGTGATATTCGATCACGTGTTCGCTCATCTTCTGACTCGGTTTTAGTCTATTTTTCCTGTGCTGGCTACTCCTTGCT
>NZ_JBLKSS010000130.1:0-23849 GCF_047607725.1 Sodalis sp. (in: enterobacteria)
CTTCTTTTTACGTGCCATGCCATACCCCCGGAAGCTAAAAGTCTCCAGAGTATGGCGGAACAGAAGATGAGCGATCGGACAGAATCGGAATCGCTGATCGGGCGACCGGAATCAGTGATCGGACGTGACCGGAACCAGCAATTAGCTCGTTGGCGCTTAAATAACGCCCCTACTAGCGGGATATCGGCCAATAGCGGCACCCGATCGTTGCTCCGCTGCTTTTGATGCTGGAATATGCCGCCGAGCACGATGGTCTCGCCCTCTGCAATCGTTACCTGGGTTTTAATCTCTTCCGTATCGATGGTCACGCTCTGGCTCTCTCCCTGCTTGATGATACTGCCTGGAACATTCTGGCTCAGCCGCAAATCCAGCGTGATACGCCCGTTGCGCAGAATGCGCGGCGTGACTTCCATGCACAGCACCGCCTCTTTGAACTGGATAGAGGGATGCTTGCCGTGGCCGCTGGTCATCGGGTACGGGATTTGCGTGCCTTGCTTGATGCTGGCGGTCTGCTGATGGGCGGTATAAAGACGCGGGCTGGCCAGAATATCCACCTTGTTTTCCTGCTCCAGCGCGGTCAACTCCAGCTCCAGCATCCGGCCATTGAGACGCGCCAGCGGCAGCCCGATGCGGGCAAAATGCCCTCCGACCGGCATTTTCACGCTGGCGCGCGCATCCTCCGGCGCGGTTTCCCCCGGGTAGCGCCAGTTGACCCCGACCTCGCGCAGGTTTTCCCGGCTGATGGTGACGATATGGGCGGTGATAAGCACCTGCTCAAGCGGCACATCCCAGACGGCTATCCAATCGCTCACGGCGGCTAGGGCGGCGGCGGTATCGCGCAGCACCAGCGAGTTGGTGCGCTTATCGAGCCGAACGCTGCCTCTGGATGACAATAGCGACGTGCACTGGGCGTCAATGCTGCGAACCACGTCGGTCGCGTCGGCGTACTGCAGGGTGATTAACCGGTTAATCAGCGGCGCCCCCTCTTCTCGCAGCGTCGTCGCCGCTTTTTCCTGCCGTTGGTCGTCCTGCGCTTCCTGCTGCGATACCACCAGCGTCTGTCCTTGACGCGTCATCTGCAGGTCGCCTGCCGTCAGCGCCAGCGCCTGCCGCCAGGGCATCTCATGCAGCCGCAGCGTGATCTCGCCCTCAACGCCCTGCGTCACCACCAGGTTCATCCCGCGTTGGGCGGCCAGCGCCTGCAATACCTGCCGTACCGGCGCGTCATCCGCGCGCAGCGATAGCGTGCCCTGCGTGCTACCGCGCCGCAGAGAAAAAGGGGAGGACGGCGGGTGAACCCCCGTGCGATTGCTTTCCCAAGCGGGAGAACCGGGTGGTGACATCCGCACCGGCCGGAACGGATCCCGTATCGCCGCGCCGCCGCTGCCCGCTGATAGAGAAGGCGGATCGTCTGTCGCCATCGCGGGGACCTCGCCCACCGGGATCAAGGGTAAAACGCCCGCCGCCGTGGGGACCTCGCCCGCTGATACGGCCGCTGGGACGGCAAGGACGATGACCAACAGCGGCCACAGGCCCTGCGCTAAACCTGCCCGGGCGTCATGCCGCCTCTTCCCCTGCTCCACGTGGAATGTCTTATTATGCCCCATCCGGCATCTCCCCATCGTCGTTCTCCTTTTCGACCGCAGGCGTTGATTCGTCCGCACGGGTTAATCTGAAATCCAACATCAGTCCTTCGGGTGTCGCTTTTAACGATAATGCCTGCAGGCCAATGCAGCCGTTAAGCGCCGCGATAGCGCTCAGTAAACGCTCAAACCCGGCAAAGTCCGTGGTCACTGCGACCGTCCATCCCGGCCGATCCCCATGGCCCCCCGCGGGCGTGGCCCGCCAGCATAACCCGGCGGGGGGATCGTGCCCCGGCGTCATGAACAGCGATAAAGGGTCCTGCGCCAGCCGCTGGCAGCGCCGTTGCCCGGCGTCGGCGGCTGTCACGGGCCGGGTATGATTGTTTTCGACCGCCGGCACGGCGCCGGTTATTCCGCCGTTCGGCGGCGGCAAGGTTCCCGCGCCCCCGGCAGACAACCGCCGCCCGGGCTCGCCTCTCTGCGCGCTTGACGATGGGGAAATGCCGCCGCGATCCGCGCGCGGCGGCGGGCACTGAGCGTTGAACTGGCACTGCACCTGCTCCAGACGGCGCTTTTCCGGCAGCACAACCCACATGCCGCCGGCATAAATAACGACGGCCGCCACCAGCGCGTACCCCCCCCAGCCATTTTATCGCCGGCCGATCACGCCCTGTTCCCGCGGCCGGCGAAGTCATGCCCCCTCCTCCGACGGCCAGGCCGCTACAAGGGAAAATTGCCAGCGCGACGAGTCCCGCCGCCTGACCTCCCGCCAGCGGAAATTGGGCAACGTTGCGTGATCCGTCAGCCGGCGTCGCAGGGTCACCACCGGCGGATAACCCTCGCTGCAGCCACTGATATAAAGCCGGTCGCCGCGCTGCTCAATCTCGGTAAGCCACAGCTGCGGCGACAACAGCGCCGGTAGTTGCCGAAACAAGTGCACATAGCGCTGATTGGAGATCGCCAGCTGGCGCTGCGCCGTGCTTGCCGACTGTGCGGCGGCGCGGGCTATCGGTCCCGCCTGCGGCGCTTCAGGGAGCGGATGCGTTTCAGCCAGACAGATTTCCAGCGTTAAGCGCTGATGGCGCCAATAGGCGGCAGGCGTGTCAGCGTGACGGGCAGTCCCTTCAGGCAAAGCCGGACCGAAAGACGCCGGGGAAGCCAGCGGCGCAGGGCATCCACCGTGGCCGCCACAGGGCAGGGATCGCCCTGCGCGTCCCGCCCCATTGGTAAAGGAAACTGCCACCAGCCGCGACAGCGCCATTGCGCCCGCTCGCGCGACAAAGCCGGCGCGCGCAGGACGTCCGGCTCCATATCCATGCCTATCCGCCAGCGGTCAAACGCCATGGTTCCCCTTCCCTGAGGCTGGTGACTTAAATTACGTATCCAATAGCAAGGCTAACCTTTATACTAGCGCGGGGTTGTTTATAAACTGCCCAAATGACAAAAAATGGGAATTCTCAGGTGAAGTTCGTAAAATATTTATTTATCTTTGCAGTGTGTTGCATTTTGTTGGGAGCCGCCTCGATATATGGCATGTACCGCTATATCGCGCCCCAATTGCCCGATGTGGCGACGCTGAAAGACATCTGCCTGCAAACGCCAATGCAGGTCTTCTCGGCGGACGGCAAGCTTATCGCCCAATATGGTGAGAAACGCCGTATCCCGCTCATGCTCGATCAAATGCCACCGGAATTGGTGCATGCCTTCGTCGCCACGGAAGACAGCCGGTTCTACGAGCATCACGGTGTGGATCCGGTAGGCATTTTGCGCGCGGCCTCCATTGCCCTGCTTTCCGGCCATGCCTCGCAGGGCGCGGCTACCATTACTCAGCAGCTGGCCCGCAATTTCTTCCTGAGCCCGGAACGGACGCTTATTCGTAAAATCAAAGAGGCGTTTTTGGCGGTACAAATCGAGCAACTGCTAAGCAAAGATGAAATCCTTGAACTTTATTTGAATAAAATTTACCTGGGCTACCGCGCTTACGGCGTTGGCGCGGCGGCGCAGGTCTATTTCGGCAAGGACGTCAGCCAGCTCACGCTAAGCGAGATGGCCATGATCGCCGGTTTGCCGAAAGCCCCCTCCACCTTTAATCCGCTCTACTCCTCCGAACGGGCGCTGGCGCGCCGCAATACCGTCCTGGCGCGCATGCGCGATGAAAATTACATTAGCCAGGCCCTGCGCCAGGTGGGTTCCAATATCAAGCCCTTCCTGTATACCGCCGCGCTGGATAAAGGGTTGACCCTGGCTACCATTCTCAACGATGTGCCCATTTCCCGCTGGGATGCCGGCGCAGGCTACAGCGGACCGGGAACAACTGTATGCCCCCCACGTGATTAGCACGCCGCTGTCGTTTTTGATGCGCGACGCCCTCAACAGCAACATCTTCGGCGAACCCGGCTGGATGGGCATCTGCTGGCGTGCCGCCCGCGATTTGAAGCGCCATGATATTGGCGGCAAAACCGGTACCACTAACGACTCCAAAGACGCCTGGTTCTCCGGCTATGGCCCCGATACGGTTACCACCGTATGGATAGGTTTCGACGATCATCGCCGCAATTTGGGCAAAACCACGGCTTCAGGCGCCATCAGCGATCAGATTTCCGGCGCCGAGGGCGGCGCCAAAAGCGCCCAGCCTATCTGGGATGATTATATGAAGATAGCGCTGGAGGGCATTCCCGAAGAGAAACAGGATCCTCCGCCGGGCATTGTTACCGTCACTATCGATAAGAGCAGCGGCAAGTTGTCCGACGGCGGCGGCAACAGCCGGCCGGAATATTTTATCGACGGCACCCAGCCGAAAGAGCGGGTCGTGCATGAAGTCGACACCACACTCATGGACAACGGCCAGCAGCAAGAGCTGTTTTGATCGAGCGCCGCCGGGCGAAGGTGTTAAGGCCCGGCCAAGGTATTCGCCGCGACGCCTGATTGAGCCAGGCATGGGCGAGAAACAGCGCGCTCACATTGCGCGCCTCGCAAAAATCAGGTTCATCCAGCAACGCCAGCATACGGCTTATCGGCCAACGCACCAGCGGCAGCGGCTCCGGCTCGTCCCCCTGTAGCCGCTGGGGATAGAGATCCTGCGCCACCACGATATGCATTTTGCTGGAGAAATAGGACGGCGCCATACTCAGGCGGCGCAAAAAGGTAAAGGCGCGCCCGCCAAACCCCGCTTCCTCCATCAGTTCGCGATTGGCCGCCTCCATCACCCCTTCGCCGGGGTCGATAAGCCCTTTTGGAAAACCCAGCTCGTAATCCTCAATGCCGGCGCCGTACTCGCGGATCAGCAACAGATGGTCATCCAGCACCGGCACGATCATCACCGCCTCGCGATGGGAAGGCTTCATGCGCTCATACACCCGCCGCGCGCCATTGCTGAACTCCAGATCGACGGATTCAACGGTGAACAGGCGGGACTGGGCAACGGTCGCCACGCGATGTATTTTGGGTTTTTGCAGATTCTTATCCATATCGTTCCCGCAGATTGCGCACAGGATGGCCAGGGGACGCCCGGCCATCGGGTTGGTCAACATTATGTGTTAATAAGGGACCAGGCCGCAACCTGTTTGCACGAACGCCCTTCTCACGCCGTCAAAACGGTGGCGCATAAATCTGGCAAACGGTGAATAAAATAGGAAAATGCTGATATATCCGCGACAGCGGGCTTGTTACCCTCCCCCCAGCATCGGTTACTATGCCTGTTTTACGCCGATGACTCCCTGCGCCCGCCGCAGGCCTATTTGAGCAGCAGCACCGGCGAGAGTCCTTGCAGCGACAGTTAATTTTGGTGTGGTATTTATGAGGTTGTGGGTGGGGTTAGCATGAGCTCAATCGTCTTTGTATTGGCTGGCGTGCTTGCCTGTGCGATGGTTTTGGTTGTCGGCTGGCGCTATTATCGCCGGCGTGCCCGCCCTGTCTCCGTCAAACGTCTGTCGTTCATTCAGCCCTTTCCGCGCAAGCTGACGGCGGAAGAGCGCGCGGCCATCGAGCATTACTTCCATCATAGCCAGCCGCTGGCGCCGCGCAGCGATAATGTCTATTCCGTTACCCACGCCATCACCCGCTATGGCCTGGCGACCGATGCGCCGCATAAATGGCTTTACTATCTCGACAACATCGAAATTCATTTGCCGGCGCAATGGGAACAATTCATCGCCGAAGAAAACCATGTCGAGCTGATAAGGACCGACAGCATGCCGTTGGTGATTTCCCTGAACGGCCATTCGCTGGTGAATTACACGCCGTCCGCGATGGCGCCGGCGCGCTGGTACCCAACTCATCGATGCGCGAACAGGGCAATGAGCAGGTGGAGTTGCTCAAAGTGCGCAAGGAAACGCCGCAGGAGCGGGCCATCAGCCGTCCCTCCGGGCGACGCGAAGCGTTGCTTTGCAGCACGGCGCGGCTGTTGATACTTCTGAGCCTGCTGGCGCCATCGTGGCTCAGCCCTGGCTGGCGGCGCTGGCCGGGTTGCCCGCCGTGCTGGCCGCGTGGCTGCGGTTTCGCCCGACGCCGCCGCGCAACCGCCAGGATATCCACTGTCTGCGAGGGATCCCACGGCGCTGGGGGCTATTCGGCGAATCCGGCCAGGGCAGCATCAGCAATATCTCCCTCGGCAGCCTCGATCTTAAATACCCGGTGCATTTGCAGTCGTATATTGCCCGCGATCTGGACCAGAAAACCGACATCGATATTTATGTCAACAGCCAGGTGGTGCGCCAGGGGCGCTATCTCTCGCTTCATGATGAAGTGAGCTATTTCCCCCTACAGCGCTGGGGCGGGAATCTGATAATACTGTGCAGTTCGCTGTTGGTCCTGGCGTTGCTGCTGGCCTATGTGCCGCTCTCGCTGCCGCTGAAGTTGAGCGTTGCCTGGCTGTAGGGCGCGCAAACGGTGCGCGTCGACAGCGTCGACGCCTTGAATCAGGCCTCGCTGCACATCGGCGATACCCTTTCGGCCCGGGGCACCGGTATGTGCTATATCCAGAGCGACGGCGGCCAAACGCCGTTTTTCCCTTTCGATTGCTCGGCCATTTATTGGAACAACGCCGTACCGCTGCCGATGCCGGAATCCGATACGGTCGATCGCGCCGAAGTGCTGTTGGCGGTGGTGAACAATCAGCTGCATCCGGTCCAGGACAACGAGAATAAAATCACACCGGGGCTGGCCTCCGCCATTCAAAAATCCGGCATGATATTGCTTGATGATTTCAGCGACATCGTGCTGAAGACTCAGGCGTTATGTCAGGATGACGCCGCGCCTTGCCAAAGACTGCAGGCGGCGCTGGTGAATTTGGCCAACGCGCGCGACTGGCCGACGATCGTCAAACGCGCCCGCGCCGGTTCGTTGAAAGGCATCAATGTCCTGCTGCGTCCCGTAAGCACCGATACGCTGGAAGGGCTGGTCAACGCCGCCACCGGGCGGTTTTTTGATCCATAGCGACGAAGATAAACAGCTGGTGGAGACCCCTCCCCCCGGCGCGAACTTCAATGATTACGCCGGCCTGGCGCAATGGCATGAGCTGCAACGGTTGTCTAGCCAGTTGCTGCACACGCCGTTTAACGCCGAGGGCGTTATCACCAATATCACCGTTGACGCCAATGGCACCCGCCACATCGCGCTGCACAGCGAGCCCGAAAGAGTCTCCCTGTGGCGGTAACGTGGGCGCCACGCTGTTGCTGTTGCTGCTGACGGTCGCCGCGTTTAACGCCGTCTTGCTAGTTCGCCGGTTGCACAACGGACGACGCCGGGCGCGGGATATCCAGCGCTATTATGATGGCTGCTTTAACCACGAGGCGGTGGCCTCGGGCGGCAACCGCGTCTGGCGTGGGTGACTGCTGGCCATCGCTGCCTCCCCTCAGGCGGCGAGTCGGCTTAATGCCGGCCATCGGCCTCCGCTCAGTCGGCAAATATGCTACCCTGAAAACTGATTTGACCGTTCGGTGTTAGGCGGTGTTAGGCCACGGCCCTGTTCCCTTATTCCGCTTACATCCTGGAGTCCACATGTCCGCAGCTATCGACTGGTGCCATATTGATACCGTCATTCTTGACATGGACGGGACGCTGCTGGATTTAGCCTTCGATCGCGACTTCTGGCTGTCTCGCGTACCGGCGGCCCTCGGCCGGCGACGCGGTATCACCCCGGCCGAGGCCGGAGCCCTGATAGATCTGGAATATCACAGCGTGCGCCATACATTGAATTGGTACTGCTTTGATTATTGGAGTCGGCGGCTGGCGCTGGATATCGCCGCCATGACCGCCGAGCTTGGCCATACCATGCGGCTGTGCGACGACACGCTGCTGCCGCTGGCCGCGTTGCGGCAGCGCGGCCGACGCTCCATCCTGCTGACCAATGCGCATCCCGATGGCCTGGCGGTAAAAATGCGCCACACCGGTTTAGGCCAGCACCTTGATTTATTACTTTCCACCCATACATTTGGTTATCCGAAGGAAGATCAGCAATTGTGGCGGCGCGTCCGCAAGCATACCGGTTTTGATCCGGCGCGGACGCTATTTATCGACGACAGCGAGCCGATTCTCGACGCGGCCAGCCGCTTTGGTATCCGCTATTGTCTTGGTGTCAGTAATCCCGATTCCGGGCTGGCGCCCCAGACGTTCCGGCGACATCCGGCGCTGAGCGATTACAGCGCGCTGCTGCCCGCGCTGGCCGGCATGATGCCTGACACCCAGGAGGCGAAATGAAAGCCAAAGACGCTAATGGCGATAATCCGGTCGTGCGGCTGGATAAGTGGCTGTGGGCGGCGCGTTTTTATAAAACCCGCGCGCTGGCTCGCGAAATGATTGAAGGGTGCAAAGTTCATTACAATGGACAGCGCAGTAAACCGGGCAAAACGATGGAGCTGGGCGCGGAAATCACGCTGCGTCAAGGCAACGACGAACGTCAGGTGAGCGTACGCACCATTAGCGATCAGCGCCGCCCGGCCAGCGATGCGCAGCAGCTGTATCAGGAGACCGATGCCAGCATCGCCAAGCGGGAGAAAATGGCCGAAGCGCGCAAGCACAATGCCCTTACAATGCCCCATCCGGACAGGCGCCCGGACAAAAAAGAACGCCGCAATCTGATTAAATTTAAATATGGCGAACCGGGTGAGGCGGAATAACCCCTCCCGACGCCGCAGGCATGAGAGACCATAATGACCCATCAAGACCAGTTGCACCGTTATCTTTTTGAAAAATATTCCGTCAGGGGTGAACTGGTGTCATTACAGGAAACCTATCGGCAGGTGCTGGGCCAGCACAACTACACGCCGGCGGTGAAAACGCTGTTGGGGGAACTCCTGGTGGCGACCAGCCTGCTTACCGCCACGCTGAAGTTCACCGGCGAAATCATCGTCCAGCTGCAGGGGGATGGCCCGCTGCGTCTGGCGGTGATTAACGGCGACGATCGGCAAAATATGCGCGGGCTGGCGCGCGTCGACGGCGAAATCGCCGCTGACGCAACCCTGGCGCAAATGGTGGGCAACGGCTATCTGGTCATCACGCTGACGCCCGCCGAGGGCGAGCGGTATCAGGGGGTGGTCGGTCTGGAAGGCCCTCATCTGGCGGACTGTTTGGAAAACTACTTCCTGCAATCGGAGCAGTTGCCGACGCGGCTGTTTATCCGCACCGGCGAGCATCAGGGCCAGGTGGCCGCCGCCGGCCTGCTGCTGCAGGTATTGCCCGGCCAGGATACCCGCGCCGATGATTTTGACCATCTGGCGCAGCTCACCGCGACGGTGAAGGGCGACGAATTGTTCGCTTTGCCGGCCAACGACGTTTTATACCGCCTCTATCATCAAGATGAGGTGACGGTCTACCCGCCGCAATCGGTGCAATTCCTATGTACCTGCTCCCGTCAGCGCTGCGCCGACGCGCTGATTACCCTGGGCGAACAGGAATTGAACGACATGCTCGAGCAGGACGGCGAAATGGATATGCATTGCGATTTTTGCGGCAACCATTACCGTTTTGATGCCGACGCCATCGCGGCCCTGCAGCAGCAGGTGGCGGAAGGTCGCGCGCCGCAGGCCTAGGATTTAACCTATTGCCCCGCCGGACGATTGCCTCTTCGGCGGCATACGTTAAGGTAATAACTTATTTTCCGTGCGCCCATTCACAAAATAACGTAAAGCCTGCCCGGTCAGGTTAATCCTTGATTCATCTCTCGGCGCGCCTACCGCTAACCCCTACAATCGCTAACGGTACTTATTGGACTAAGGAGCAGTGACATGGTAAGTGAGAGGATTACCCCGCAGCAATGGCTCAGTTATGGAATAACGGGCTGCCGCGAACTGGTGTACAACCCAGGGTACGACCAACTGTTTGCAGAAGAAACCGACCCCGCCCTCGACGGGTTTGAACGCGGTACGCTTACCCGATCGGGCGCGGTGGTGGTGGATACCGGGATTTTCACCGGCCGGTCGCCGTTCGATAAGTATCTGGTGCGTGACGCTAAGACCCGCGACACCCTGTGGTGGTCCGATCAGGGCAAAGGCGCCAATGACAATCATCCCCTTGGCCAGCAGACCTGGGATCACCTTAAAAAGCGGGTTGGCCAGCAGCTAAGCGGCAAGCGCCTGTTTGTCATTGATGCTTTCTGCGGTGCCAATGAGGATAGCAGGCTTAAGGTGCGTTTTGTCACCGAGGTGGCCTGGCAGGCGCATTTCGTAAAAAATATGTTCATCCGGCCTAGCGACGAGGAGCTGCGCGGTTTTGAACCGGATTTTGTGGTGCTCAACGGCGCCAAATGCACCAACCCCGACTGGCGCGAACAGGGCCTGCATTCAGAAAACTTTGTCGCTTTCAATCTCACGGAAGGCATCCAGCTTATCGGCGGCACCTGGTACGGCGGCGAAATGAAAAAAGGGCTGTTCTCGGTGATGAACTACCTGCTGCCGCTGAAAGGGATCGCTTCCATGCACTGTTCGGCCAACGTCGGCGCCGATGAGGATGTCGCGCTGTTCTTCGGCCTTTCCGGCACCGGCAAAACCACGCTGTCGACCGATCCTCGCCGCCGTCTGATAGGTGATGATGAACACGGCTGGGACGACGATGGCGTATTCAATTTTGAAGGGGGATGTTACGCCAAAACCATCCGCCTTTCCCCCGAGGCCGAGCCGGAGATTTATCAGGCGATTCGCCGTAACGCGCTGCTGGAAAATGTGGTGGTGCGGACGGACGGCAGCGTGGATTACGACGACGGCAGTAAGACCGAAAACGCCCGCGTTTCTTATCCCATCGATCATATCGAGAATATCGTCAAACCGGTCTCGCGCGCCGGACACGCGACGCGCGTCATTTTCCTGACGGCGGATGCCTTCGGCGTCTTACCGCCGGTCGCCAGCCTGTCGATGGAACAGGCGCAGTATCATTTCCTGTCCGGCTTCACCGCCAAACTGGCGGGGACCGAGCGGGGCGTGGTGGCGCCGGTGCCCACCTTCTCCGCCTGCTTTGGCGCGGCGTTTTTGTCGCTGCATCCCACCGCCTACGCCGATGTGCTGGCCAAACGCATGAACGCCGCCGGCGCCCACGCCTTTTTGGTCAATACCGGCTGGAACGGCAGCGGTAAACGGATCTCCCTGAAAGACACGCGGGCGATTATCAACGCCATTTTACGCGGTGACATTGACGATGCGCCGACGGCGACCCTGCCTATCTTTAATCTCACGATACCCACCGCGCTGCCGGGCGTGGACGGCGCGATCCTCGACCCGCGCGCTACTTACGCCAACGCCGGCGAATGGCGGACCAAGGCAGAAGATCTGGCCCAGCGTTTTATCGATAATTTCGCAAAATTTACCGACACCCCTGCAGGGGCGGCGCTGGTGAGCGCTGGTCCACAGCGCTAACGCTTTTTACCCCGGCGTCAAGGGCGGCGATGCCTTCTCGTCAAAGCACCGCGCTACGGCGGACCGCCTGGATGCGGCGATGCTTCTGGCCGTGACGCCGTGTAATGTCTGCCGCTTAGTCGGCGCTTTTGCCGGCGGCTTTGGCTTTGCTGACGCTGGCGCCTTGATCCATTGATGCGACCGGCAGCGGTAAATAGGCGCGGATACGCAGCCCCTGCCGGACGCTGCGGCCGATTTCCAGCTTACCGGCATGGGCATCGATGATGCGCTGCACAATGGCCAGACCGAGGCCGGTACCGCTGGTGCTGCGCGCGCTGTCGCCGCGCCCGAACGGCTGGAACAGATACTGCAGCTGATCCGGCTTAATGCCCGGACCATCGTCCTCGACCTCAAACCAAACGCGGTTGGTTTCACGGCCGCTATTCACCTTGATCCAGCCGTTGCCGTAGCGCGCCGCGTTCACCACCATATTCAGCGCAGCCCGCTTGATGGACAGCGGGTTAACGTTAACAATCAGCTCCTCGCCGTAGATATCGGTTTCAATCACGCGCTCATAGCCGCTCTCCGCCACCACCACTTCGGTCAGGATGCTGTTCAGATCCGCCATTTCGGTCTGCATTTCCTGGCCGGTACGCAGATAATCGATAAACTGCTCGATAATGGCGTTGCACTCTTCGATATCTTTATTGATCGACTCGGCAAGGTAACCGTCTTCCGCGCTCATCATTTCCGTCGCCAGGCGGATGCGGGTCAGCGGGGTCCGTAAATCATGGCTGACGCCGGCCATCAATAAGGTCCGATCATCCGCCAGTAGCTTGACGCCGGCGGTCATCTGATTAAAAGCACGCGTCACCAAGCGCACCTCCGAGGCGCCATATTCCCGCAGCGGCGGCGGAATAATGCCCTTCCCCACCTGCAGCGCGGCATGTTCCAAATCCACCAGCGGTCGGTTCTGAATACGAATAAAAAGCCAAGCGCCGCCGATGGCCAATAACATAATCGCCAGGGTGTAGCGGAACAGCGGCGAGAAATCCCCTTGATGGATTTCGGTCAGCGGAATGCGTACCCAAATATCCGGCGATAACCAGGTTTTCAGCCAGACAACGGGGGAATTTTTAGTGACCTCGACGCGCACGTCGGTCGGGCCGCCCAACTGCTGCGCCATTTGCTGGCTCAGAAACTCATAATGCTGCGCCCAGCGCAAACCGCTCTCTTCCGCGGCCGGATTGGTATACAGCGAGATACCCAATTCACGGTAAATTTCGCGCCGAAACGCCGGCGGCACTTCCAGTAACGTACCGTCCTCCAGCTGCAGCCGGTCAGTCATCAACATTCTGACTTCATAAGCCAGAACCTTATTGAACTGTTGCAGACTCGGTAGAATAGCGAAATTCAGAACCACCAGATAGGTCGTTACCAGGCTGACGAACAGCAAGGTAACGATTAACAGCAGGCTGCGGGCGAAGGAACTGTGCGGAGAGATGCGCCATCGCATCATGCTTTACTGCCGTCCGGCACAAAGACATAGCCCAGACCCCACACGGTCTGTATATAGCGCGGATGAGCCGGATCTTCTTCCACCATGCGCCGCAGACGCGAAATCTGCACATCAATGGAGCGCTCCATGGCACTATACTCGCGGCCACGCGCCAGGTTCATCAACTTATCGCGGGACAACGGCTCGCGCGGATGGCTGACCAACGCTTTGAGCACCGCGAATTCACCGCTGGTCAGCGGCATCGGCTCATCTTCGCGAAACATCTCGCGCGTGCCGAGGTTAAGCTTGAATTTGCCAAAGGCGATAATCGCCTCTTCCTGCGACGGCGCGCCCGGCAGCTCGTTGGCCTGCCGGCGCAGTACCGCGCGGATGCGGGCCAGCAACTCGCGCGGGTTGAAGGGCTTGGGAATATAGTCATCAGCGCCGATTTCCAGACCAACGATCCGGTTCACTTCTTCCCCTTTGGCGGTAACCATAATGATAGGCATCGGGTTGCTCTGGCTGAGCAGCCGGCGGCAGATAGACAGGCCGTCTTCACCCGGTAGCATCAGATCCAGCACCATTAAATGGAAGGATTCCCGCGTCAGCAGACGATCCATCTGCTCAGCGTTGGCGACGCTGCGTACCTGAAAGCCCTGTTCGGTCAAATAACGCTCAAGGAGCGCCCGCAGGCGCATATCGTCATCCACAACCAGGATTTTGTAATTCTCTTGCATTGTCTCTCTCCCAAAGGCGAAACGCCCGTAAAGGATATTGTTCAAAAACCGGTGGATCACTGACAGCGATTTCAGGTGACCATTCTAAGCGAAATTGTTACAAAGCATATGAAGATGCGTAGTTATCAACACTTTCCGCGCCTGATCGACCCGATAATAACATCTGTCGTGCCGTCGCGAATAATAATTAACGTCCGCGCCCGCGCGCACTTTAACGGCGGCGTCACCGTTCCGCGCGCATTATTCGCGGTAGGCGATGGCGGTGATATACCAGATGCGGCGCCCGCCGGGGGTCATCACCTCCGCCTCGTCATCCACCGCCTTTTTTATCAAAGCGCGCGCCATAGGCGAGTCGATAGAGATGTAGTCCTTATGTTTGTAGATTTCATCGAGGCCGTCGATACGAAAGCGTTTTGTTTCCCCCTCCGGGCTTTCCACCTCCACCCAGGCGCCAAAAAAAACCCGGCCCTCCTGCTGCGGGGAGTAGTCCACCACCCGCGCCTCTTTCAGCACGCGGCGCAAATAGCGCACCCGCCGGTCAATCTCGCACAGGATCTTCTTGTTATAATGGTAATCCGCATTTTCACTGCGATCCCCCAGGCTGGCGGCACAGGCCACCTTTTCGGTTATTTCCGGCCGATAGCGTTTCCACAGGTGGTCCAGCTCATCCTGCAATTCCTGGTAGCCCTGACGGGTAATTAGGTTGGTCTTCATCGTCACCTATCGTCGCAATACATCGCCAATAACGGCAATATACCATAGCGGTGCCGACGGTTAACGAACCCGGGCGGCTGGCATTTTGCCGCCGCAAACCGTATAACTGTGCAGGCCCGAGCAATCCTTATGACAAAATGAACTGTAACGCATGAATAGAGAGTCATTGAACCATCTTATCGCCGGCGAGCTGAAAGCCCGGGCGGAGCAGGTGGACGCCGCGGTGCGGCGGCTGGACGAAGGCAACACCGTGCCTTTTATCGCCCGTTATCGTAAAGAAGTCACTGGCGGCCTGGACGATACGCAGTTGCGTACGCTGGAAACGCGTCTGAGTTACCTGCGCGAGCTGGACGAGCGACGCCAGAGTATTCTGAAATCCATCGACGAACAGGGCAAACTGACCGAGGCTCTGTCCGCGGCAATCCAGGGGACCCTGAGCAAGACCGAGCTGGAAGATCTCTACCTGCCCTACAAGCCCAAACGCCGTACCCGCGGCCAGATAGCCATCGAGGCGGGGCTGGCGCCGCTGGCGGATAGGCTCTGGCAGGATCCGTCCACGGACCCCGATACCGCGGCGGCCGATTTCGTGAATCCCGATGCCGGCGGGGCCGACGCCAAAGCGGCCCTTGACGGCGCGCGCTATATTCTGATGGAGCGCTTTGCCGAAGATGCTGCCTTGCTGGCGAAAATTCGCGCCTATTTGTGGAAAAACGCCCATCTGGTGGCGCGGGTCGTCCCCGGCAAAGAAGAAGATGGCGCCAAATTCCGCGACTATTTCGACCACCACGAGCCGCTGTCCCAGGTGCCGTCCCATCGTGCGCTGGCCATGTTGCGCGGACGCAACGAGGGCGTGCTGCAGCTAGCGTTGAACGCCGATCCGCACACGGATGAGCCGCCGCGCGCCAGCTACTGCGAGGAAATGATTGCCGATCATTTGCAGGTGCGCTTCAACCAGGCGCCGGCAGACGGCGGGCGCAAGACGGTCATCAGTTGGACCTGGCGCATCAAAATCCTGATGCACCTGGAAACCGAATTGATGGGCAGCATGCGTGAAAAGGCCGAGGAGGAAGCGATCCAGGTCTTCGCCCGCAACATGCATGATTTATTGATGGCGGCGCCGGCGGGATTGCGCGCCACCATGGGACTGGATCCGGGGCTGCTCACCGGCGTCAAGGTCGCGGTAGTCGACGCCACGGGCAAACTGGCGACGACGGATACCCTCTACCCGCATACCGGCCAGGCCGATAAAGCCGCGGCGGCGGTCACGGCGCTGTGTCTGAAACATCATGTCGAGCTGGTCGCCATCGGCAACGGCACCGCATCGCGCGAAACCGAGCGCTTTTATGCCGAGGTGCAAAAGCGCTATCCAGACATGAAAGGGCAAAAGGTGATTGTCAGCGAGGCCGGCGCGTCGGTCTATTCCGCCTCGGAGCTGGCGGTGCAGGAATTCCCCGATTTGGATGTCTCGCTGCGCGGTGCGGTCTCCATCGCCCGCAGGCTGCAGGATCCGCTGGCGGAGCTGGTCAAAATCGATCCGAAATCCATCGGTGTCGGTCAATATCAGCACGATGTCAGCCAAAGCCAGCTGGCGAAAAAACTGGATACGGTGGTGGAGGGCTGCGTCAACGCCGTCGGCGTCAATTTGAACACCGCCTCGGTGCCGCTGCTGATTCGCGTCGCCGGCCTGACGCGTATGATGGCGCAGAATATTGTCAACTGGCGCGATGAGAACGGCCGTTTCCGCGAGCGTCAACAGCTGCTGAAAGTCCCCCGTTTAGGCCCCAAGGCCTTTGAGCAATGCGCCGGCTTCCTGCGCATCAATCACGGCGACAACCCGCTTGACGCCTCTACCGTGCATCCGGAGAGTTATCCGGTGGTGGAGCGGATTTTACAGGCCACGGAGAAATCCTTAAGCGATTTGAGGGGCGATCCGGCTACGCTGCGCGGCCTGAGTCCGTCCCGCTTCACCGATGAGCGCGTCGGTTTGCCCACCGTCACCGATATCATCAAAGAGCTGGAAAAGCCGGGACGCGACCCGCGGCCCGAGTTCAAAACCGCCACCTTTGCCGACGGTGTTGAAACGCTACAGGATCTCACGCAGGGTATGGTGCTGGAGGGTACGGTAACCAACGTGACCAACTTTGGCGCCTTCGTGGATATCGGCGTACATCAGGACGGGTTGGTACATATCTCCTCCCTGTCCGATCGGTTCATCGACGATCCGCACAAAGTGGTGAAAGCCGGCGATATTGTCAAAGTGAAAGTCATGGACGTCGACATGGCGCGCAAGCGCATCGCCTTGACCATGCGGCTCGATGAACGGCCGGGGGAAGCGCCAGCGCGCCGGGACATGGGTGAGCGCCGGCGGGACAGCGGCGCAACGGCGTCTCGTCCCCCCGCTCGCGGCGGCGGCCGCCAATCCGGTAATGCCGCGGGCGGCAACAGCGCGATGAGCGATGCGCTGGCGGCCGCGCTGGGCAAACGGCGCTGAAAACGGCGGGACAGCGGCAACGGGACCCCGTCATCCAAGGGCGCCGGCAGGTCGGCGCCAAATGGACGGTGGAAACGGGCCTGCGCCCTACCTGGGCGGCGCCCACTGTCCCCTGCCCTTTACCGCCGCTCACGGGTCAGCGCTGCTTAACAGCGGGTGGCGCTCGCGGCGCCGGTACCGTCCGCCGTCCCTGAGCGTCCACGGTTGAAAAAAAGTCCGTGCGGCTTTTGCCGGCACAGGCGGTACTGGAGCGATAACGTTCACATGTATGTTTACCTCGGCCAAGAGAATAGAAAATTGGTAAATAAATTATCATTATAATTATTTCAATATTACTATTCTCATGCAGTCGATAATTACATCAAGTTTTAATGATTAACACAATATTTTAATTACACTATTTTGACGCTTATTTAATGTTTACTGTCTATTGGCACAGGGTTATTTTCATTTTCCGCCGTGCGCCATGGCTAATAAAAATAGGCGACCCCCACTCCATCGGTCGAAATCACCTAGACGCATAAAAAAATTAAACACATAGCGTTGCATGAAGTCATCGGTAATATATTTTTGCGATCGCCGCTGAAAAAAAGAATTTGGTTGATGATTTGTTTTATTTAGCACAGGTGATAAAATTATTTTTAATGATAACTATTACTTTTACCATTTGCATTAATTAACACTGCACCTGTCCGGTCTGACAAACGATACCCCCGGACGCCGAGGTTATTACCGTTTCCACCGCGCTTTCGGTCACCATCAAGAAGGTCACTATGCAACTGCAATTGCAATTGCAATTGCAATTGCAGCACCATTATAAAATTACCGGCTATGCCAAAGAGATCCCTCCCGCCTTTCGGCAAAAAATGCTGTCCCTTGGCATGTTGCCCGGCAGTTCGTTCCAGGTGGTGCGCGTCGCCCCGCTGGGCGATCCCGTGCAAATCGAGTTGCGGCGGGTACAGCTGGTATTGCGAAAGAAAGATCTGTCATTGCTGCTATTGAGCCGTACCGACTATTGACCCGCCCTGCTCCGAACGCGCCGCGCGCCCGGGGTAATCCGTTTGTATTTGTCACTGCTTACAGGTTTCATTAATGATCACTACACACACTGTGGCCTTGATCGGTAATCCCAACGCCGGTAAAACCACCCTGTTCAACCAGTTGACCGGTGCCCGCCAGCGGGTTGGTAACTGGGCCGGCGTCACGGTGGAACGTAAAGAAGGCTTTTTCACCACCCCCGCGCAGCGTATTACGCTGGTCGATCTGCCGGGCGCTTACTCTCTGACCACGCTGTCGCAGCAATCCTCGCTGGACGAGCAAATCGCCTGTCGGTATATCCTCGAACGGCAGGCCGATGTGCTTATTAACGTGGTCGACGCCGCCAATCTGGAGCGTAATCTTTATCTGACTCTGCAGTTGCTGGAACTGGGTATTCCCTGCATCGTGGCGCTGAATATGCTGGATATCACCTGTAGCCATGGCATTACCATCGATATCCCGGCGCTGGAGCAACGGCTCGGCTGCCTGGTGATCCCGCTGGTATCCACCCGCGCCGAAGGCATTGAAACCTTGAAGGCGCGGCTGGACGGCCCGCTACCGGCGGCACCGTCCCTCACAGTCGACTATCCGCCCGCCGTCCGCCAAGCGGTGGAACAGCTTCTGCCATTTACCCCTCACGAGTATTCGCCGCGCCAGCGGCGCTGGCTGGCGCTGCATATGCTGGAAGGGGACATTCACAGCCGTGAGTTGCTGACCTCGCCCCAACAGCTGGAAAGCCTGCGTGCGGGCCTGCAACAGGATGCGGCGCTGGCGATCGCCGATGCCCGCTACGCCACGATCATCGTCCTTTGTCAGGCCGTCAGTAACGGCCATTTGACGCAGACCAACCGCCTGACCGCGCGTCTTGACGCCGTGCTGCTCAACCGCTGGCTTGGCGTGCCGCTGTTTTTTATGGTGATGTATCTTATGTTCATCCTCGCCATCAACCTCGGCGGCGCCCTGCAGCCGCTGTTTGAGGGCGGATCCGCCGCGTTGTTCATCGACGGCACCCAGTGGCTGGGTTATCAGCTGCACGCGCCGCAGTGGTTAACCCTGCTGCTCGCCCAGGGCGTGGGCGGCGGGATCAATACCGTGCTGCCGCTTATTCCGCAAATCGGCATAATGTATTTGTGCCTGTCGTTTTTGGAAGATTCCGGCTATATGGCGCGCGCCGCGTTCGTCATCGACCGGCTGATGCAGTCCCTCGGCCTACCGGGCAAGTCGTTCGTACCGCTGATTGTCGGTTTCGGCTTCAATGTGCCGTCGGTGATGGGCTCACGTACGCTCAACGCGCCGCGCGAGCGGCTGATGACCATCATTATGGCGCCCTTCATGTCCTGCGGCGCGCGGCTGGCGATTTTCGCCGTTTTCGCCGCTACTTTTTTCGGCCAGCACGGCGCGACCTTGGTGTTTTCGCTGTATCTGCTGGGAATTGTGGTCGCGATCCTTACCGGATTGATGCTGAAATATACGCTAATGCGGGGCGAAGCGATTCCTTTCATCATGGAGCTGCCGGTGTATCACGTGCCGCACATCAAAAGCCTGCTGCTGCAAACCTGGCAGCGGCTGAAAGGCTTCGTGCTTCGGGCCGGCAAAGTCATCGTCCTAGCCAGCATGCTGATTGGCGCCCTCAACAGCTTCACCCTGCACGGCGAAGCGGCGGACAGCGTCAACCACTCCGCGCTGGCGGCGGTGAGCAAAACCCTGACCCCTCTGCTCAAGCCGATGGGCGTCCATGAGGATAATTGGCAGGCCACGGTCGGGCTGATTAGCGGCGCGATGGCGAAAGAGGTCGTGGTGGGGACGCTGAACACGCTGTATACCGCCGAACAGATCACCCGTACCCCGTTTGAGCCGGACACGTTCGATCTGTTAGAGGAATTGTCAGGCGCCATGACGGAAACCTGGCAGGGCCTGCAGGATGTCTTTAGCTTTAGCGTTCTTGCCAACCCTATCGAAGCCAGCAAAGGCGACGGCGAGATGAGCGGCGGCACCATGGGAATGATGAGCAGCAAATTCGGCAGCGCCACCGCCGCTTACAGTTACCTGATCTTCGTTCTGTTGTATGTGCCCTGTATTTCGGTCCTCGGTGCCATTACCCGCGAAAGCAGCCGCGGCTGGATGCTACTGTCCGCGCTATGGGGCGTCAATGTGGCCTATTCGCTGGCAACGCTGTTCTATCAGGCGGCCACCTTTATGCAGCATCCCCTGTACAGCGCGACGGCGATGGCGGCGATTATCGTGGTCAACGGTCTTTTGATTGCCTGCCTCTACCGCTGTCGGGATCGTTTCCAGCCGGGGCTGTCCGCGGCGGAATCTTCACCCTGTTGCCAGCCCGCCGGCGGCGAAAGCTGTCACTAAGGAGGCGCGGTGTCCGGACTGATGCAGCTACGCGACGCGCTGGAATTGATGGGCCAAGCGGACGCGCGCGTGCTGAGCCTGCGGCTGCGGCTGCCCCAGGCGATGGCTGCGGCGATGCTGGAACGGTTGGAGATGATGGGCCAGGCCGAGCGGGTGACCGGCGACGATACAGCCGCCGGCGCCTGCCGCGCCTGCTCGCGCAGCGCCCACTGCCGGCTGCCATGCTATCGGTTGCGTTCGCCGGCCGCTTAGTCCGCTATGCCCAAAGCAAATGACAATACGCTCACCGATGCCCGCCGCCATCGCTGCCGGCTGCCCTGTTAACGGTGCGTTTGCCGACGGTGCGTCGATTCGGGGCAGCGCCTGAAAAATACGCTTTCCGGCGCATTCTTAGCGTCGGAATTAATCCACTGAAATGTCAATTATTTTCCGCATTTCCACCGCCTTCCCCGCCCGCAGCTGTTATCAATCACCTTGGCGATTTCGCTCCCAGTAGCTACAGTGACAACAAGGTATCATTGCCACGTTTATACTGTGGCAGCACGTTCGTTACATCAACAAGGTGCCATGATGGAAGCCATAACCCGCTTGCTGAGAGAGATTTACCCTACCGCCTTAAGCCAGGGGCAACTGGACACCATCAAGAGCCAGATCAGCTTCGCCAAGTCCACGCCGCACCAGGCGCGCAAAACGTACTGGGATCAGGACGATGTTGTACTTATCACCTACGCCGACCAGTTTATGGAGGCGGAGAAACCCACTCTTGACACCTTCACCACCTTTTTTAATCACCGCCTGCGCAACACGTTTTCCCTGGTGCATTTGCTGCCGTTCTACCCCTACTCTTCCGACGATGGTTTTTCCGTCATCGATTATCAACAGGTAAACCCTATCGTCGGCAGTTGGCAGCAGATTGGCCAGCTCAATCACGCCACCCGGCTGATGTTCGATTTTGTCTGTAATCACATGTGCGCCGAAAGCCAGTGGGTGAAAGGCTATCTGGCGGGTCAGCAGGCCTATGACGATTTCTTTATCGCGCTCCCCCCCGCCACCGATCTTAGCAGCGTGACACGCCCGCGCACGTCGCCGTTGTTGACGCCGTTTACCGCGCAAGACGGCAGTACTCGCTATCTCTGGACCACGTTCAGCGCCGATCAGGTGGATCTCAACTTTAACAATCCCCAAGTACTGATCACCGTTATCGGCGTATTGCTGCACTACTTGATTCAAGGCGCGGACTATATTCGCCTGGACGCGGTGGGCTATCTCTGGAAGGAGGTGGGTACCCGTTGCATCCATTTACCCCGCACCCATTTGCTGGTGAAACTGTTTCGCGCCATCTGCGATGAGATTGCGCCGGGAACGGTCATTATTACCGAAACCAACGTGCCCCATCAGGATAACATCAGCTATTTCGGCAACGGCCGCGATGAAGCGCAGATGGTATACCAGTTTCCGCTGCCGCCGCTGGTGCTGCACGCGCTGCACAACGGCAGCAGCCGCGCCCTGCGCCACTGGGCGGCGGGGCTGGACATCGGCGGCGGCGGCACCATCTTTTTCAATTTTCTCGCCTCCCATGACGGCATCGGTATGAATCCGCTGCGCGGCATTCTGCCGGAGGCGGAAATCATCCGGCTCGTGCGCGATCTGGAGACGGAAGGCGTGCTGGTGTCCTATAAACAAAATACCGATGGCACCACCAGCCCTTATGAAATCAACTTACCTATCTGGATGCGCTCAACCGGCGCGAGGATAGCGACGAGACACGGCTGAGCCGCTTTATCCTCGCCCATGCCATTTTGTTGGCGTTTCCGGGCGTGCCGGCAATTTATATCCAGAGTATCCTCAGGTCGCGTAATGACTATGAAGGGGTGAAGGCCGCCGGCCATAACCGCGCGGTCAATCGCGAGAAATACCCGCTGAAAAACATCGAAGCGATGTTGGATGAGGAAACCAGCTTGCGCTCGCGGGTATGCCGGGCGCTGAGCGCCCTTATCCGGCTGCGTCGCCGGCAACAGGCGTTTCATCCCGATGCGGCCATGGAGGTGCTGGAGTGGGATAATGCTCTACTCGCCTTTTACCGCCGCGCCGCCGGCCAACGGCTGCTGTGTATCTTTAATTTGGCGAATAAAACGGTGAGCTGCACCTTGCCGGACGGCGACTATCGCCTGCTGACCTCTGACGGTTCGGTTAGCGGCGGCCCGCTAACCCTCACGCCCTATACATTCTACTGGCTTGAACCCCTGAGCGACCGCTGACGCGATCAGGCAACGGTCCGGCTTGGGCCGCATACCCGCCGCTGACGCAATTAGGCAACGAACCGGCTGAAGTCGCACAGCGCCTGGCAGAAAAGCGCTGGATGAGAAATGAACGGCGCATGCGCCGCGCCGGCAAAGACGATGCTCTGGCTGGCGGGACTGAATTCATCCACCAGGGGGACCACTTTACGCGGCACCAGGCCGTCCAGATAGCCGTACAGGCGCAGCAGCGGCACGTCAAGCCGTCCCAGCGTCGAGCGCAAATCACTGGCGCGCAGCAGCGCCAGCCCGCCGGCCAGAACTTCGGTCTCGGGCGTCGGCGGCGCCAGTACCACGCTTTTCAGCCAGCGCGCATCTTGACGGGCGGACTCGGTTCCCAGGGTTTGCAGGCCGAGAAAACGGCTGACGGTTCGGGTGAAATCCGAGCGCAGCTCGTGCGCAAAGCCTTCCAGCACCTCCGGCCGTATCCCTGGCCAGTCGCCGTCTGCGCAAAAACGCGGAGAAGAGGCCACGGTAATCAGACCAGCTACCGCGTGCGGCCGCCGGCAAGCCACCGTGGTCGCCACCAGCCCGCCGAGTGACCAGCCTAACCATAGCGCGCCGGCGGGGGCCCGTGACGCCACTTCCTCCGCCATCTGCTCAAGCGTCAGCGCCCCGTATCCGCGGCTGCGGCCATAGCCCGGCAGATCGACCAGGTGCAGGCGAAAATGCGGCGCCAGCCGCGGAATAATGCAAGACCAGACGCCGGCATTCAGTCCCCATCCGTGCAGCAGCACAAGATCGCGATCGCCGGTACCGGTCGTTTGCCAAAACAGTGACGTCATCTGTTATTGTCCAAAAGTTGGAAACAAAAAAGGGTTGACCCTATGCTAACAATCAGCGCCCTGTGTTGGCTATGCCGGCAACCGCTTTGGTTCAGCCATCACGGCGTTTGCCGCGGCTGCGTCAGGGTACTGCTAGCGGAGCAGGGAACCGCCTGCCCGCGCTGCGGACAAAACTCAAATATCAGGGCGACACCGGCCTTGCCCGCGGGCTGGCCCGACTATTGTGGCTGCGCTGGCGCGATCGCGCCGCCGAGGGGGATGAGAAGCCGGATTTGTTGCTTAATGTGCCTTTGCATGCCTACCGTCACTGGCGTAGGGGCTATAATCAAACCGAACTGCTCGCCACTGCGCTTGCGCGCTGGCTAAAGGTCCCTTGGCAGGCTCAGGTAAGCGTACGCCCAGCGCCGTATTGACAGTTATTCAGCAGGGATGGTGAGGTTCCACGGCAGGAGCTCTTTGATTTTGTTGATGGGATGATCCGCGATAATCGCCAGCACATGGCGCAGATACGCTTCCGGCTCCAC
>NZ_JBLKSS010000131.1:0-22819 GCF_047607725.1 Sodalis sp. (in: enterobacteria)
AAGCGCGAGTTGATCATCCGCAATTTCGTCTGATTTACTTTTTGCAAAAAATTCTGGACTGTCCAAAATAGCCATTTTTTAGGGTTTATAGGAGTCCAGAATTAATTGCAAATTAGTCCAGAATTGATTGCATCGCTACACGACCGCTAACATTGCAACTGAATAATCAGCATTGGGTGGAGTTTCGCGTTATGCCCTATACCGACGATCAGCTATTGATGGTGGTGCGCGACGTCACGCAAATGCGGCAACTGGAAGGGGCGCGGCGTAATTTTTTCGCCAACGCCAGCCACGAATTGCGCACGTCGCTGACGGTATTGCAGCGGTATCTGGAAATGATGACCGACGATAGTCTTGACGCCCACATGCGGCAGCGGGCGGTGCAGACCATGCAGGATCAATCTCGGCGTATGGAGCGCCTGGTCGCCCAATTGTTGGAGCTGTCGCGTATCGAAGCGGCGCTGCAGGGGGAAACGCACACGCCGGTGGATATGCCGGCCTTACTTAAGCGTTTGCAGGCCAGCGTCGAGGGGCTCAGCCAAGGACAGCATCCGCTGGTGCTGCGCGTCAATCCGCAGTTATGGGTCAACGGCAATGAAGAGCAACTGCGCAGCGCGGTATCAAATCTGATGTACAACGCGGTTATCCATACACCTCCCGGCACCCGCATCGAGGTCAGTTGGCAGCGCAGCGTCGAGGGGGCGACGTTTCAGGTTAGCGACAACGGGCCGGGTATCGCACCGGAACATTTGCCGCGCCTGACGGAGCGCTTTTATCGCGTGGATAAAGCCCGCTCGCGCCAAACCGGCGGCAGCGGCCTGGGTCTGGCCATTGTCAAACATGCGTTAAGCCATCACGATGCGCTGCTGGATATCAGTAGCGCGTCGGGCGAGGGCACCCGTTTCGGTTTTACCCTGCCGGCGCGGTTGATTACCCTGCCGCCGCGGGTGGACAATAGTGTTTCTCCTCTTTCACCCCAGGCCAGAGATTGATGCGATGTTTTTCCCTCTTGGCCGGCGCCCTGCTCGCCGGCTGCCGGCTGGGGGTGCATAGCGCGGCGCTGCCCGCGCAGCCTGTTTCGCCGGCGGCGCCGATTCCGCTCCTGAGCGGTACGTTAACCAGTACCGGCTCGGATACGCTGGCGTCGCTGATGAGCGGCTGGGCGGCGGACTTCAGTCGGCGCTATCCCGAGGTCGGCGTGCAAATACAGGCGACGGGTTCCGCCGCCGCCGCGCTGGCGGCCGGCACGGCGCAGCTGGGCCCCATGAGACGACCGATGAACGAGCCGGAAATCGCCGGCTTTCGCCAGTGTTACGGCTATCCGCCGCTGGCGCTGCCGGTGGCGCAGGATGCGCTGGTGGTCATGGTCAATCAGGCCAATCCGCTAGAGGCGATAAGCCAGCGTCAGCTGGATGCGATCTTTTCCGTCACCCGCCAGTGCGGACAGGCGGCGCCGATCCGGCGTTGGGGGGACTTGGGATTAGCCGGGGAATGGCGCTCGCTGTCGCTGCTGCGCTATGGCCGCAATACTGCCTCCGGCACCCAGGGATTTTTTCGCCGCCGGGTGCTTTGCGGCGGGGATATGCAGCCAACGGTCAACGAACTGTCCGGATCGGCGGCGGTCGCGCAGGTGGTGGCCGCTTCGGTGAACGCGATCGGCTATACCAGCATGGGGTTCCACGCCAGCGGGGTGAAGTGGCTGGCGATTATCGATGCGGGAGGCCACACCCTAACCGCCGATGCGCAGACATTGTGCCGCGGGGAGTATCCCTTCACCCACCCGCTCTATCTCTACGTCAATAAACCGCCGGGTAAGCCCCTGGATCCGCTAACATTGGCATTTCTGGCGCGCGTTTTGTCCCCCGAGGGACAAGAGCAGGTTAGCCAGGCGGGTTATGTGCCATTGACGCAACCCCAACTGCTGGCGGCGCGGCGGGCCGCCGGACTGCCCTAAATCGCTTAAGTGAAAATTTCACAACTATCATGAATAAAATTCAATATCGTTGAAATTTTCTCGTTTGTGCGGCGTTAGGTGAAGTGACACACTGCGGCTGAGACATATAGACGTCTGGATGTCCCTCCGTTGCGAAGCGTGACTATACCGTCGCTAAACTAACGCGATCATCATGAGGATGACGCCCTCCTGGAGCAGTAAAATGCAAAGAACCCAAGCCCCTTTCCGTGCCGATGTGGTCGGCAGTCTGTTACGTCCCGCTGCGATAAAGCAGGCCCGTCAGCGTTTCGCCGATGGCGAGATAGATGCCGCGCAGCTGTGCGCCGTGGAAGACAACGAGATTGCACGCGTCGTCGCGGAGCAGCGCGCGCTGGGGCTGCAGGTCGTTACGGACGGAGAGTTCCGCCGCGCCTGGTGGCATATGGATTTCTTTGAAGGATTGAACGGGGTGGAAGGGTAGCAACCCGATCAGGGCATTCAATTTCAGGGTGTGCAGACCAAAGCCCGCAGAGTCAAAGTCACCGGTAAGCTGGGATTTAGCCATCACCCGATGCTGGAGGATTTCCGTTTTCTGAAAAGCGTGGCCGGCGACGCGGTGCCGAAAATGACCATTCCCAGTCCGAGCGTCTTGCATTTCCGCGGCGGGCGCACGGCGATCGATAAGGCCATCTATCCCGATCTGGCGGAATATTTCAACGATCTGGCACAGACCTGGCGTGATGCCATTGCCACGTTTTATGCCGCCGGCTGCCGCTATTTGCAGTTGGACGATACCGTCTGGGGCTATCTGTGCTCGGAAGATCAAAAGCGCCAAATGCGTGAACGTGGCGATGATCCGGACGCCCTGGCGCAGATTTACGCTGATGTGCTCAATAAAGCGCTGGCCGGTAAGCCGGAGGATTTGGTGGTGAGCCTGCACGTTTGCCGCGGGAACTTTCGCTCCACCTGGATTTCCGAAGGGGGTTATGAGCCGGTCGCGCCCATCCTGTTCGGCCAGGTGAAGGTGGATGCCTTTTTCCTGGAGTACGATACCGAGCGCGCTGGCTGGCTTTGAACCGCTGCGCTTTATCAAACCCGGGCATCAGCAGGTGGTGCTGGGGCTTATTCCCTCGAAAACGCCGGCGCTGGAAGACCCCCAGGCGGTGCTGGATCGCATCCGTGAAGCCAGCCAGTATGTGAGTCTGGATCAGCTGTGCCTGAGCCCGCAATGCGGTTTCGCCTCTACCGAAGAGGGCAATAAGCTGAGCGAACAGCAGCAGTGGGACAAGTTGAAGTTGGTGCTTGATATCGCTCGCCGCGCCTGGTGATAACGCGTGTGCGCGTGAGGTTCCTCTGCCCGCGCCCATGACGTTTATACCGTCTGCGTGAATGGAAGTCTGAACCTCGTGCTGTACCAAAGCCAGAGCCAAGCCTAAGCCAAGTCGAAACCAAGCCAATACCAAGCCGAAACCAAAGCTGAGGCATTCTAACACCAGAGCCATAATCCGGGCCTGAACCAAAGCCAAGCCAGAAGCTGAGCCAAAATCAAACCAAAGCCAGACCCCGTGCCAGAACCTGAAACTGCGCCAGCGCACCGCGCGCGATCTCAACCTCTGTTCGTCTGCTGGAGCCGATTGTCCACGCATCTACCCGTACTCATAACGATGTGACCGTAGGGCAAACGCGTAGTGTTGGTAAGCGCCCCGTGGGCAGGACGTAAGTGTGTGTCCGCGTCGGGCTTGTGACGCGCTATCCATCGGGGGTAAACGTTAGCGCCATATCCGACGTATTCCCCGCCTGAACGGTCTCGCACCGCTCGGTGGCCGGGTCCGGTCGCCTCTATGTCGCCCATCGCAATTTCTTATGTTGCGCTGGCGATTTTTGTCGTCAGACGGGTTATCATGTAGCGCAGAAAAGGGAACATTTGAATACTTAACATAAATATTATTTAAAAAGCATATTTTAGTGCCAGTTTTGCCTGATGGACTTGCCAGCAACCGCTATAAACTATTAAATTAGCCGCCGTCGCGCCGCCCGTCAGTATTGCTTCCCCGCATTATTATTCTGTCCGGCTTAACGGCCGTTCATGCGATGCCGATCGTTTCGGCCAAAGGCGTGTCGATCATCGCGCAGTCATAAGAATTTCTTATTACGATTTACTACAGGCTTTAATACAAACCCATGACTAAACGTTTAACCTCCAAAGACATCCTCGCGCTGGGTTTTATGACCTTTGCTCTGTTTGTCGGCGCCGGAAATATCATTTTTCCGCCCATGGTGGGCCTGCAATCCGGTCAGCACGTTTGGCTGGCGGCGGCGGGCTTTTTGATTACCGCGGTCGGTCTCCCGGTCATCACCGTTATCGCGCTGGCGCGGGTCGGGGGCGGCATTGATGCGCTGAGTTCCCCTATCGGCCATAAAGCCGGTCTGCTTCTGGCTGTCGTTTGTTATCTGGCGGTGGGCCCGCTGTTTGCTACGCCGCGCACCGCGACCGTCTCATTTACGGTCGGCGTGGCCCCTTTCGCCGGCAACGGCGAACTGCCTTTGCTGATTTACAGCCTGATCTATTTCGCGTTGGTCATCGGTATTTCCCTTTACCCCGGCCGCTTGCTGGATACGGTGGGCCATGTCCTGGCGCCGCTTAAGATCATCGCGCTCGCGGTATTGGGCATTGCGGCGATGCTGTGGCCGGCGGGCCAGCCTTTGCCGGTGTCCGCGGGCTATAGTCACCTGCCGTTTTCCAGCGGATTCGTGAACGGCTATCTCACCATGGATACCCTGGGCGCGATGGTTTTCGGCATCGTTATCGTCAACGCCGCCCGTTCACGCGGCGTGGCGAGCGCCCACTTGCTGACCCGTTATACCATTCTGGCCGGGCTTATTGCCGGTATCGGTCTGACGGCGGTCTATCTGACGCTGTTCAAATTAGGTTCGGGCAGCGGCGGGCTGGTACCGGCGGCGCAAAACGGCGCCGAAATCCTGCATGCCTATGTGCAGCACACCTTCGGCGCCGCCGGTAGCGGTTTTTTGACGGTGCTGATAACGATAGCCTGTTTGGTGACCGCCGTGGGCCTGACCTGCGCCTGCGCTGAATTTTTTAGCGAACATACCGGCATCGGCTATGGCAAGTGGGTGTTTCTCTTGGGGCTGTTCTCCATGGTGGTTTCCAACCTTGGACTTAGCCATTTGATCAGTATTTCCGTACCGGTGCTTACCGCTATCTACCCACCCTGCATCGTCCTGATCCTGCTGAGTTTTACGCTGCGCTGGTGGCATTCCAGCGCCCGCATCGTTGCGCCGGGCATGCTGGTCAGTCTGGTGTTTGGCTGCCTCGATGGCATCAAGGTGTCGGCCTATCCCGACATTCTCCCGGCCTGGATGGAGCGCCTGCCGCTGAGCGCGCAGGGCCTGGCCTGGCTACCGCCGACGCTGGTCATGCTTATCGTCGCGGCGGCTTACGATCAATCCCGCGGACGGCAGCAAATTTCCGTTCTTTGAGCGTCGGCGAGGCAATTGACTGACCACGGACACCGTTCCGTGGTTTTTTTCTTGTGAAATAAAAGGTAATGGGTCATGCAATCTTCCACCCCTTCGCTAAAGCGGGGGCTTTCCACCCGGCATATTCGATTTATGGCGCTTGGCTCCGCCATCGGTACCGGGCTGTTCTATGGTTCCGCTGATGCGATACAAATGGCAGGTCCTAGCGTGCTGCTGGCTTATTTGATAGGCGGCCTGGCGGCCTACGTTATCATGCGTGCCCTGGGGGAAATGTCCGTGGAAAACCCCAATGCCGGTTCGTTCTCCCGCTATGCGCAGGATAATTTGGGCCCCATGGCGGGCTACATTACCGGCTGGACCTACTGTTTTGAAATCCTGATTGTCGCCATCGCCGATGTGACCGCCTTCGGCATCTATATGGGCGTGTGGTTCCCGCTGGTACCGCATTGGGTCTGGGTGTTAAGCGTGGTGCTATTCATCGGCGCGATCAATTTACTGAGCGTCAAGGCGTTCGGCGAGCTGGAGTTCTGGTTCTCATTTTTCAAAGTTGCCACCATTATCGTCATGATCCTCGCCGGCATCGGCATTATCCTGTGGGGCATCGGCAACGGCGGCCAACCCACCGGGGTGGCGAATTTGTGGCGCCATGGCGGCTTCTTCAGCCACGGCGTCGGGGGGATGATTCTTTCGTTGCAAATGGTGATGTTCGCTTACGGCGGTATTGAAATTATCGGCATCACCGCCGGCGAAGCGCGGGATCCAGAGCGGTCTATCCCGCGGGCCATCAACTCCGTTCCCTGGCGTATCCTGCTATTTTATGTCAGCACCTTGGCGGTTATCATGTCCATCTATCCTTGGAATCAGGTGGGTACGGGCGGCAGTCCGTTTGTACTGACGTTCCAGAATTTGGGCATTCCTATCGCCGCTGGCCTGTTGAATTTCGTCGTGCTGACGGCGTCGCTCTCGGCCATCAACAGCGATGTGTTTGGCGTAGGGCGCATGTTGCACGACATGGCGGGGCAGGGGCATGCGCCGCGCATCTTTCAGCACGTATCGCGTCACGGCATTCCCTGGATCACGGTGCTGGTGATGATGATAGCGATGCTGGTGGCGGTCTACTTAAATTACCTTATGCCGGAAAATGTCTTCCTGATGATCGCCTCGCTGGCCACCTTTTCCACCGTGTGGGTATGGATTATGATCTTGTGTTCGCAAATCGCCTTTCGCCGCAGGCTCAAGCCCGGGCAAGTGAGGGCGCTGAAATTCCCCTTGCCCGGCGGCGCAATAACCGCGGGCCTCGGCGTCGTCTTCCTGCTGTTTATTATCGGCTTGATTGGGTACTTCCCCACCACCCGGGTGTCGTTATACGTGGGAGCGGTGTGGGTTTTACTGCTATTGCTGGGATACCGTTGGGTAAAAACGAAGCGCGTGGCTGCCTCCTGAGCGCAAAGCCCGGCCAGGTGATTCGGGGGGGTCTTATCGGGCTAACTACCGGGCTTGCGGCGGGCGCAGGGTATAAAAAAGCCGGTCAGCATGGCTGACCGGCGCTAGACGGACAGGGCGGGTGCCCTCTCTGCTCTGGCAGAAGCGGATTACAGTCTGGTTAAGTTCTCAGACAGATATTTGGTGACACCTTCCGGTGAAGCGCCCATCCCTTCCTGCCCTTTTTCCCACTGTGCCGGGCAGACTTCGCCGTGTTCTTCATGGAATTGCAGGGCGTCGACCATCCGCATCATTTCGTCGATATTGCGGCCCAGCGGCAGGTCGTTAACGACCTGATGGCGAACAATCCCGTCTTTGTCGATAAGGAACGAACCGCGCAGCGCGACGCCGGCGTCAGGATGTTCGATGCCATAGGCTTTGATTATTTCGCGTTTGATGTCCGCTACCATCGGGTACTTGACCGGCCCGATACCGCCTTTGTCGGTGGGGACCTGCCGCCAGGCATTGTGTACAAACTCTGAGTCAAAAGAGACGCCGATGATTTCCACGCCGCGCTTCTGGAATTCTGCGTAACGTTTGTCGAAAGCAATCAGTTCGGACGGACAGACGAAAGTGAAGTCCATCGGCCAGAAGAAGATGACCGCCGGTTTACCCTGGATGTGGGATTTAAGATTGAAATTGTCAACGATTTCACCCGGACCGAGCACGGCGGCGACGGTAAAATCGGGGGCTTGACGAGTGACCAGGACCATATTTACTCCTGTAAAATAGCGTTTGCGGATTGATAGGATTTGAGCCGGCTCTAGTATAAGGCCGTGTCGGGGGGGAATAAAGTCAACCGTACCGATTGGTTAAATAGGTTATGCCTATCGAAGCGATAGGTGAACCTTGTCATCATGGTTTTGCTCTCCTTTTCAGCCGCTGAGCAGACGCGTTCAGCGTTTGCCTGCGCGGCCGGTACCCTCATTGTCGGTCGGTGGGCAAGGAGGGGGAGGAAAAAGGGCACAAACGGGTCACGTTGTCATGGGGGGCTGGGTTGCCGGACGGCGGCATCTGAGTGGCCGGGATTGAACGGTGACGGTTTCTCTTACGGATGCACGGTGAGTCGCCTTGCTATGGCTCGGCACGTGTGCGCGTGGGGCCATGTTTCGTGCCATCAACCTGCCCTTCATTGGCGTAAGATCTCCGCTCACGATGAAAAAAAAGCCGCCGTTACTAAGATTATTGGCGTGAAATGACGGCTGGTCAAAAAATGCGGCATTTCGCATTTCCCGCCTGTTCATTGAAGGGGAAACGATAAAACTAACGCAGGCTGTGCCTCCCGCCGCCGCGATAACATTTACGTTGCGCGGTGAATGATGCCGCAACGGGATGCCGCCAAGAGCGCGGATAACGGCATGGCAGAAGGGAGGCCCATAGTGCGCGCAATTTTAGCGGTTGTCGCGGCGTCTGCGTTCGGCAATACTCTCTTTGCGTGGGGAAGTCGATAGAGGAATATATTACGTGTCGCGTTAATTTCAGACCAGCGCGCTTGATGGAATGAAAAAAAGGAAATAAAAGTCAATGGGAATGACAAAGGGAATAATCATGGCGGTATGCTGTTTATATTTATCATTTCATGCGGGAACAATTATGGCAAAAACGGTGCATCTTATTTTCAGCTCATCTGAATATGACTAGCACAACATCCCGGATATTGTTACGGCGTTGAAGCGGCAAGGTTTTCAGGTCAATAGACAGTACCTTGATCAACAGGTTTCCGACTTCGGCTATGTCAATACCGATCGGGCGCGGGCGGAAAATTTGGTCAAGGCATTGACCGATGATGACGTCGAGTATTTGTGGTTTGTTCGCGGCGGGTCGGGGGCATTTAACCTGCTGCCGCATCTGTTTGCGAATTTGACGACTATTCACGGCGCACGGGAAAAAATCCTCCTTGGCTTTAGCGATGTCACGGCCATTCATGATTTTATCAATAAACATGTCGGATGGCGCAGCGTCTATGGCATCGTGGCGGCCAACAATAAAGATGTTTATCAACGCCAGGGGGACAAGGGGATAAATATGAATACGGGTTGCGCCAAACCTTCGACGCGATAACCCATGGGGTTAATTATCCCGGCATCCTGCCGCTGAATACGCCGGCGAAGGCCGGCGTCTCAGGCGTATTGATGGGCGGTAATCTGACGTTGCTACAATCGCTATTTTCCACCCGCTATGAAAAGTACCTGCGCGATGAAATACTCTTGCTGGAGGATACCGGCGTCACCTATAAACAACTCAACCGGGCACTACATCAACTGCGATATAAGAAGGATTTCACCCCCAACGCGATTATCTTCGGCCAATTTTTTTCCCTTTCGGCCAGCGATGAAGAGAGATTAATCTATAAAAGCGTGATCCGTGATTTTGCCGATGTGACGTCGATTCCGGTGTATTATTACCCTTATTTCGGTCATGGGGCCACGAATAATCCGATGTTGATTAAGCATCAGGCGGCTATCCGTCCTGAGCCGAAAAGAGGGCCGCAGCGAAATTCGCGTGCGGTAGAATAAGATGCAGCTATAAGCGACAACGTCCTCCACTGGCAGCGCCATGGCGAAAGAAAGTGAGCCTGCACTCACTTGCTGAAATATTTATCCACCAAGGCGTAGAGAATCGCCGCGGTTTCATTATCCACCGCGCCCTGCCAATCAGCGGGGCGAAAATGCAATTGAAAAGCCTGGATAAGGTTTTTATAGCCGCCGGCGCCTGCCGCTCCCGTGACATTATAGCCATAGGTCTTAAGTTTGGCTCTTATCGCCGCCTGGTCAGGCGTCCCTTGCTCAGCAAAGTCGTCAATATACTGCTGTTTGGTCGCCTCATCATACCAGGCGCCTATGCCCGCCTCGTACAACTTTTTCCAGGGAAACGCCGCGCCGGGATCGAATTTTCGCCCGGGCGCAATATCACTATGGCCGACGACCTGGGTGGGAGTAATATCCGGATAGCGCTGCAGGACAGCCTGCGCTAATTGAATGATGGCCTCGATTTGCACCGGATGATAGGGTGGGAAGGTCCATTTTCCCGCCTTAACCGACGCCAGGTTCACATTTTCTATCCCGATAGAGGTATCGTTAAGATTGTTGCGCCCGGCCCAGGCGCTAAGGCCGGCGTGCCAGGCGCGATCCTTCTCGTCCACCAGGTTGAAAATACGCATATCGTCGAACCCGGCGTCGATATAGCTTTGATCGTCGGGATCGGGCACTAGATAATGCGCGCTGAGGGTCGCGTCGCCGCTCAGTGCGTTGACCGAGTCGGCGAAATTGAGAGCGGTGTAATGCATAATCAGAAAGCGCACTCGTTGGTTGAATCCTTTTACCGAACGGTAACTTGTGGCATCGATGGGGTACATGGCCAAGACTCCTTCCTGTGAGATGATTGCCTAGCGCTATTCATAACACCCCCTGTCACCGCCGGCAATGACGGGCCATTGCTGGGACATTGCGTACGGGTCGCCAAAGGGATCTGTCGCGCACGGGCCCCCTGTATTCCGGGAAGGTAATTCTCGATGGGGGCGAACCGGCCCCGCGGCCAATAGTTGGACAAATAAACGGACGGACAGGCCACCCGGCCGTGCGGCGGATAGATGGACAAGTCAACAGACTGAGGGGACGCAGGCCACGTAGCGGATAGGTGGACACGTCACTAGACGACAAAGCGATAAGCGGACCGGTGAGCGGGCAAGCAGGCTAGCGGGCGCGCTCAGTGACCCAGCGCGCCTTGGCGCGCCGCATGCATCATCGCCGGATAAAGTTGCCAAAACGCCGCTTCCAGCCGGTCATAGTGGGTCTGGATCCCCGGATAAATCTCGCCCAGCGCCGACAGCCGCGGGCGGCGCTGGGCTATACCGGTTAGCACCTGGGCCAGAAAAGGCCTATCGGCATAGCGCAGCAGCCAGCGTTCCCGCCACAGATAGCGGTTAAGGGATTGAAACCCCGCCGGCGTATCCGGCAGCGCGGGCGCGATTTCCCGCTGCGCCCGTAAGACGAATTCCGCCAGCGGCAACTGTGGCTCGACCCGCAGCCAGTGACGCGACAGAAAATGATCCCCAGACACATCCAGCGCGATAGGTGCCACCCGCCGCGTCTCCGGCGAAAACAGCGTGCACACCTGCTTTATCGCTTCGTGATTATCGGTAAGGCTATCAATACGGCGATGCATACGAATGCCCGCCACAATCGCGGGTGATATAGAGACCCTCGGGATCGCCGCGGACAAAATCCGCCATCAGATTTCCGAGCAGGGAGCTTTGCGCCAGGGTGGCAAGATGCAGATGAGCAAGAAAATTCATTCCATCAGTATGCGGCAAAAGCGGGGCGACATAGCTTAATTTTTGCAGGGCGGAACGCATAGCCCTAGACTAAGCCGCCTGTTTTTATGCTGAAGTGATTTGTCATGCGCGTTGCCGACTTCTCTTTTGAATTGCCCGATAATCTGATTGCCCGATATCCGCAGGCGGAACGCAGCGCCTGCCGTCTGCTGTCGCTGGACGGCCAGACGGGCGCGCTGGTGCATCAGGTCTTTACCGATTTACTGGACAAATTGGCGCCCGGCGACTTGCTGGTATTCAACAATACCCGGGTGATCCCCGCCCGTTTATTCGGCAGCAAAGTCAGCGGCGGTAAAATCGAAGTCCTGGTAGAAAGAGTTCTCGATGATAAGCGGGTACTTGCCCACGTGCGCGCGTCCAAGGCACCGAAAGCAGGCGCCGCGTTGTTATTGGGTGATGATGACAGCATCGCCGCCACCATGGTGGCACGCCACGATTCACTTTTTGAACTGCGTTTCGACGATCCCCGCTATGTGCTGACGCTGCTCAATGATGCAGGCCATATGCCTTTGCCGTCCTATATCGATAGGCCCGACGATGCCGCGGATCGTGAGCTCTATCAGACGGTTTACGGTGAACGGCCCGGCGCGGTGGCGGCGCCCACCGCCGGCCTGCATTTCGATGAGCCGCTGCTGGCGGCGCTGCGTGCCAAAGGCGTTGCAATGGCGTTTGTCACCTTGCATGTGGGCGCTGGAACCTTCCAGCCGGTGCGGGTGGATCGGATCGAACAGCATCAGATGCACTCGGAGTATGCTGAAGTGCCGCAAGAGGTGGTCGATGCGGTTCTGGCGTGCAAGGCGCGCGGCAACCGGGTCGTGGCCGTCGGTACCACCTCCGTGCGCTCGCTTGAGAGCGCGGCCGCGGCGGCGGGAGATAATACCCTGGCGCCGTTTTTTGGCGACACGCGCATCTTTATTTATCCCGGTTATCAATTTCGCGTTATTGATGCGCTTATCACTAATTTTCATCTGCCGGAGTCCACCCTCATAATGCTGGTATCGGCGTTTGCCGGCTATCGCCATACGCTGGCGGCCTACCGGGAAGCGGTGGCGCAGGCGTACCGTTTTTTCAGCTATGGGGACACCATGTTCATCACCCGGAATCCCGCCGCTGCCCAAGAGCGGGTGGGTGAGCAGTAATCGGGCGGCCTAATCGCCAATAGCGGGCCTGGATCCGTGCTTTGCGCGAACCGTCGGCGGCAGAAAGCCGGTATAAACAACGCCGGCGACAACACATTCCGCGGACCGGCTTGTACAGCAGCTGACGGGGTTGCTAGAATGCGCTCCTTTTCATCAAACATCGAACTGTTTCTCTGGTGTTGGGGGATGTGTGGAATATCAATTATTGAAAACCGATGGCCAGGCCCGCCGCGGACGGCTGGTATTTGATCGGGGTGTTGTGGAAACGCCGGCGTTTATGCCGGTCGGGACTTATGGCACCGTGAAGGGCATGACGCCCGAAGAAGTGAAAGAAACCGGCGCGCAGATTCTGCTGGGCAATACCTTTCACCTTTGGCGGCGCCCGGGTCAGGCGGTCATGAAGCTGCACGGTGATTTGCACGATTTTATGCAGTGGCACGGTCCAATACTGACCGATTCCGGCGGGTTCCAGGTATTCAGTCTGGGCGACATTCGCAAAATCACCGAAGAAGGCGTGCATTTCCGCAATCCCATCAACGGCGACGCGATTTTCCTTAGCCCGGAGAAATCGATGGAAATCCAGTACGATCTGGGTTCCGATATTGTCATGATTTTTGACGAATGCACGCCTTATCCTTCCGATTGGGATTACGCCAAGCGCTCGATGGAAATGTCGTTACGCTGGGCGGCCCGCAGTCGCCAGCGTTTTGATGAACTTGAAAATCCCAACGCGCTTTTCGGCATTATACAGGGCGGAGTTTACGAAGATTTACGAGATGTATCGGTAAAAAGATTGGTAGAGATCGGTTTTGATGGTTACGCTGTGGGCGGCCTGGCGGTAGGGGAACCGAAAGCCGATATGCACCGTATTTTGGCGCACCTATGCCCGCAGATCCCGGCGGATAAACCGCGCTATTTGATGGGCGTCGGCAAACCTGAAGATTTGGTGGAGGGCGTTCGCCGCGGTATCGATATGTTCGACTGCGTCATGCCGACCCGCAATGCCCGTAATGGTCATCTGTTTGTTACCGATGGCGTGGTGAAAATACGCAACGCCCGTTATAAAGACGATGTCGCGCCGCTGGATGCGGAATGTGATTGTTACACCTGTCGCAATTATAGCAGCGCCTACTTGCATCATCTTGACCGTTGCAACGAAATATTGGGTGTCCGTCTAAATACTATCCATAACCTACGTTATTACCAGCGTTTGATGGCGGGTTTACGCCAGGCTATCGATGAGGGTAAATTAGAGCACTTTGTAGGTGGGTTCTATCGCCGGACAGGTAAGCCGGTGCCACCTTTAGTCGTCGAGTTAAATAACAATGAGGGAATTTAAATGAGCTTTTTCGTTTCTGACGCCGTTGCCGCCCCCGGTGCTCCGTCCCAGTCAAGTCCTTACTCTCTGGTGGTGATGCTGGTTGTTTTTGGTCTGATCTTTTATTTCATGATCCTGCGCCCACAGCAAAAGCACGCCAAGACGCATAAAGAGTTGATGAATTCCATTTCCAAAGGAGATGAAGTTCTGACGACCGGCGGTCTGGTGGGGCGCGTGGTTAAAGTCGCGGAGACCGGCTATATTTCCATCGCGCTCAACGATACCAATGAAGTGGTCATCAAGCGTGATTTTGTGGCCGCCGTTTTGCCGAAAGGTACGATGAAAGCGCTGTAATAAACGATTTTCCCGAAGGGAACTGCTGTGTTAAACCGTTATCCTTTATGGAAGTATATCATGCTGGTGCTGGCGCTGGTCGTCGGGTTGCTGTATGCGCTTCCCAACTTGTATGGTGAGGATCCGGCCGTACAGATCACTGGCGGGCGGGGTGGCGCCGCCAGTGAATCGACGCTGGTCCAGATCCGGACTGTATTAGAACAACAACATATCGCCAGTAAATCCATTGCCCTGGAAAATGGCGCCATTCTGGCCCGTTTTTCCAACTCGGACGTACAGCTGCACGCCCGCGAAGCGTTGATGAACGCCCTCGGCGAAAATTATGTCGTGGCGCTTAATCTGGCCCCGGCCACCCCCCCCTGGTTAGCCATGGTAGGGGCGGCGCCGATGAAGCTCGGCCTGGATTTGCGCGGCGGCGTTCACTTCCTGATGGAAGTGGATATGGACACTGTGCTCAATAAGCTGCAGGAGCAGACGATGGATACCCTGCGCGGCGATTTGCGCGAAAAGAGCATTCCGTATGCGACGGTGCGTAAAATCGAGAATTACGGTAGCGAAATCCGCTTCCGCGAGGCCGATACCCGCGATCAGGCGATATCCTGGTTGACGCCGCGCCACCGCGATCTGGTGATCAATAGCGTCGGAGACAATGCGCTGCGCGCCACGCTGGCGGACGATCGCCTGCGCCAAGCCCGCGAGTACGCGGTGCAACAGAACATCACCATCCTGCGCAACCGTGTCAATCAGCTGGGCGTCGCCGAGCCCTTGGTGCAGCGCCAGGGCGCCGACCGAATTGTGGTCGAGCTGCCGGGTATCCAGGATACGGCGCGCGCCAAAGAAATTTTGGGGGCGACCGCCACGCTTGAGTTCCGTCTGGTCAATAGCTCGGTGGATCAAACCGTCGCCGCCAACGGCCGCGTGCCGGGGGATTCGGAGGTGAAAGCCATCCGCGACGGCCAGCCGGTCGTGTTGTACAAACGGGTCATTCTGACCGGTGATCACATCACCGACTCCACCTCCAGCGCCAATGAATATAACCGCCCGCAGGTGAATATTTCCCTGGACGGCAGCGGCGGCACGACCATGTCCAACTTCACCAAGGACAACATCGGCAAGCTGATGGCCACCCTGTTTGTGGAGTATAAGGATAGCGGCAAGAAAGACGCCAACGGTCGCGCCATTCTGGAGAAGCAGGAAGAAGTCATTAATGTCGCCACCATCCAGTCGCGGCTTGGTAACAGCTTCCGCATTACCGGCATCAACAATCCCAACGAGGCGCGCCAGCTGTCGCTGCTGCTGCGTGCGGGCGCGTTGATTGCACCGATCCAGATTGTGGAAGAGCGCACCATCGGCCCGACCCTGGGGCTGCAGAATATTACCCAGGGACTGGAAGCCTGTTTGTGGGGACTGGTGGCGTCAATTCTGTTTATGGTGGTGTGGTATCGCAAATTTGGTCTTATCGCCACCACGGCATTCATCGCCAACCTGGTGTTTATTATCGGCATCATGTCCCTGCTGCCCGGCGCGACGCTGACCATGCCAGGTATCGCCGGTATTGTATTGACGCTGGCGGTGGCGGTGGACGCCAATGTGCTTATCAATGAACGCATTAAAGAAGAGCTGCGCAATGGTCGCACGGTGCAGCAGGCCATTCATGAGGGCTATCGGGGCGCGTTCTCCAGCATCGTTGATGCCAACGTCACGACGCTGATTACCGCCGTCATCCTGTACGCGGTGGGCACGGGGTCGATCAAGGGCTTCGCCATTACCACCGCCATCGGGATCGCTACCTCAATGTTTACGGCGATCATCGGCACCCGTGCCATCGTTAACCTGCTTTACGGCGGTAAACGCATCGATAAGCTGTCTATCTAGGAGTGGCTTGTGGCTCAGCAACAAAGAAATGTCGAAGAATTGAATTACGGCCGTAAAGTCTACGACTTTATGCGCTGGGATTATGTGACGTTCACCCTGTCGGCCATTCTGCTTATCGCCTCCATCGCCATCATGGCGGTGCGGGGCTTTAACTGGGGGCTGGATTTCACGGGCGGGACGGTGATTGAACTTAACCTGGAAAAGGCCGCCGACCTTGACCAGATGCGTGACGCGCTTGAACATGCGGGCTTCACGGATCCGCTGGTGCAGAATTTCGGCAGCAGCCGCGATGTGATGGTCCGTATGCCCCCGGTGCAAGACGGCCTTGGGCAGGAGCTGGGCAACAAAGTGCTCGGGGTGATTAATCAGGCAACCGGGCAGAATGCCGCCGTGAAGCGGGTCGAGTTTGTCGGACCGAGCGTCGGTAGCGATCTGGCTCAGGACGGCGGCATGGCGCTGCTGGGGGCGTTGATCTGTATCCTGATTTATGTCGGCTTCCGGTTTGAATGGCGGCTGGCCACCGGGGCGGTGTTGGCGCTGGCCCATGACGTGGTGATTACGCTTGGGGTTCTGTCGCTGTTCCATATCGAGATCGATCTGACGATTATCGCCTCGCTGATGTCCGTGATTGGCTACTCGCTAAACGACAGTATCGTGGTGTCAGACCGTATTCGTGAGAACTTCCGTAAAATCCGCCGCGGCAGTGCCTACGATATTTTTAATGTCTCGCTGACGCAAACCTTGAGCCGGACCATCATGACCTCCGCCACGATCCTGATGGTGGTGTTGATGCTGTTGATTTTCGGCGGCGCGATGCTGCGCGGCTTCTCCACAACGCTGTTTATCGGCGTCTTTATCGGTACCGTCAGCTCCATCTATGTAGCGTCGGCGTTGGCGCTTAAGCTCGGCATGAAGCGCGAACATCTGCTGCAGCAGAAGGTGGAAAAAGAGGGGGCCGATCAGCCGTCGCTGCTGCCCTGAGGGACGCGTAACCCGCTATGAAGAACGCCGCCGCGCGACACAGGCAGCGCCGCCCGGGCATGTGGCAATCTATTGGCTGCCGACAGGTTTGGTAGCGTCCGCCGCCGGCGGATTTTGCGGCGTGTCCGGCTGAATATCATGCAGCCGGATAAAGCCTACCTGCTCCGGCGTCAGGCCGGACATCCGCAGTTCAATAGTGGCCTCGGTTCTCGGCAGCAGCGAGGCCGGCACGGAAATCGGCTGGCTAAGCGCGTCGGCGGTCAATGGCTTACCCGTAGCCGCATCCACCTGTCCCCAATCCACAATCCCGTGCAGCGGCATCAGCGCCGCGCTGTCGGCGCTGCGGATATGCAGCTGTGCGCGCGAGCCGCTGGCTTCCGCCTCTACCTGACTGATTGAGACCCGCAATTTGCCCGCCTCGCTTTGCACGTCGGCCGCGGTTTTCGCCGCGGGATACAGGTAGATACCGTGGGTCGACTGCTGGTTCTGCTCGTTTTGCGCCACTAGCGCCGCGGCCTGATGGGTTAGCGTTTGCAAACGCTGGTTCAAATGCCCCACTTCGTTGCGCAGTTTGGGCACCTGTTGGGCCTCCTGTCGGCTGGCACAGCCGGTCAGCAACAGCAGGGCGGCAACGGCATAACTAGCGCGATAACTGATTGTCATAGCGGTAATTTCCTTTTTTCAACGGTTGCGATCAGTTTAGCCGTTAAGCGGCGGAAAGTCATGGGACGCGCCGAGTTCTCTCGTCAAATCGGTAACTCTGCAGCGCCGGTTCAGCTTTAAGTACTGTTGCTTTGTCCTTGGCGGAGTTCGCGCTAAACTACCCTATCCCTAATCAGCCGGCCAGGAAGCGCTATGCATTGTCCGTTTTGTTCTGCAGTCGATACCAAAGTGATAGATTCCCGTCTGGTGGGGGAAGGAACCCAGGTTCGCCGCCGCCGGCAGTGCGTCATCTGTAATGAACGTTTCACGACATTTGAAGTGGCGGAACTTGTGCTGCCTCGCGTCATCAAAAGCAATGATGTGCGCGAACCTTTTAACGAAGAAAAGCTGCGTAGCGGTTTTTTGAAAGCGTTGGAAAAGCGACCGGTCAAGTCCGACGATGTCGAAATGGCCATCAACCACATCAAATCCCAGCTGCGCGCCACCGGCGAGCGCGAAGTGCCGAGCAAAATGATCGGCAATCTCGTGATGGACGCGCTGAAAAAGCTGGATAAGGTCGCCTATATCCGCTTTGCCTCGGTTTATCGCAGCTTCGAGGATATCCGCGAGTTCGGCGAAGAGATCGCCCGACTGCAGGACTAGCGTCACCCTTAAGGACCTTCCTATGGAGCATGATGAGGTTTTTCTCGCGCGCGCATTTGAACTGGCGCGCCGCGGACGCTTTACTACCGCGCCCAATCCTAACGTGGGCTGCGTTATCGTCCGTGATGGACGCATTGTGGGCGAAGGTTATCATCAGCGCGCCGGCGAGCCGCATGCCGAAGTGTATGCGCTGCGCAGGGTGGGAGAGGCGGCACGCGGCGCTACCGCCTATGTCACCTTTGAACCCTGCAGCCATCACGGCCGCACGCCCCCCTGCGCCGACGCGCTGATAAGCGCCGGCGTGGCGCGGGTGGTGGCCGCGATGCCCGATCCCAACCCGCAGGTGGCGGGCCGCGGCTTCTACCGGCTCCAGCAGGCGGGCATCGACGTCCGCCACGGCTTGATGCTGCCGGAGGCGGAGGCGGTAAACCCGGGCTTTCTCAAACGTATGCGCACCGGTTTTCCCTGGGTCAGGCTCAAGCTCGCGGCATCGCTTGATGGCCGCACCGCGATGGCTTCCGGGGAGAGCCAGTGGATTACGTCCCCCGAGGCGCGGCGGGATGTTCAGCGCTGGCGCGCCGAAAGCGACGCCATTCTTTCCACCGCCGCCACGGTGCTGGCGGACGATCCCGCCCTGACGGTGCGCTGGCCATCGCTGCCGGAGGATGTTCAGGTCCTCTATCCCCAAGAGCAGCTGCGTCAGCCGGTACGAGTTATCATCGACAGCGCCAATTGCGTGACGCCCGCTCACCGGGTCGCACAGGAGGAAGGGCGGACTTGGCTGGCGCGCCTTGCGCCGGACAGTCTGCCGTGGCCGGCGTCCGTCGAGCAGCTTCAACTGCCGGCGCGCGAGGGGCCGGGCGGCGCGCATCTTGATTTGGTGGTGCTGATGATACAGTTGGGCCGCCGTCAGATTAACAGCCTGTGGGTTGAGGCGGGGGCCGGTCTGTCCGGCGCGCTGCTGAGCGCCGGATTGGTGGATGAATTGATATTGTACCAGGCGCCGAAACTGCTCGGCGCCGACGCTCGCCCGCTGTGTCTGCTGCCGGGGCTGCAACAACTTGACGCGGCGCCAGGGTTTACGCTGCTTGACGTCCGGCAGGTGGGGCCGGATATCCGCCTGTGTCTGAAACCCGGCTAGGGTGTTTAATTGGCCCGCGCAGCGGACAAAGTATTATGTTAGAATCCGCTCCCTCGCGAGACGATTCAGCTATTTGCCATTTTGTAAGGATAACAATGAACGTTATTGAAGGTGTTGTTGCAGCTCCCAATGCGCGCGTCGCTATCGCTATTGCGCGCTTTAACCACTTCATAAATGACAGCCTGCTTGATGGCGCCGTCGACGCCCTGAAACGCATCGGCCAGGTCAAAGACGAAAACATTACCGTGGTCTGGGTCCCGGGCGCTTACGAATTACCGTTAGCGGTCAGCGCGCTGGCCGACAGCAAAAAGTATGACGCCGTCGTGGCGCTGGGCACGGTTATCCGTGGCGGCACCGCGCATTTTGAATTCGTCGCCGGCGAATGCAGCGCCGGCCTGTCCGCGGTCGCAGCGCGCAGCGCGCTGCCGGTGGCGTTCGGGGTGCTGACCACCGAGAGTATCGAACAGGCCATCGAACGCGCCGGCACCAAGGCCGGCAATAAGGGCGCGGAAGCCGCACTGACCGCGCTGGAAATGATTAACGTATTGCAAGCCATCAAAGCGTAAGTAAAGGAAAGGGGAATTTTGTGAAACCAGCCGCTCGTCGCCGTGCTCGTGAATGTGCCGTCCAGGCGCTTTACTCATGGCAATTATCACATAACGACATCGCCGATATCGAAGTCCAGTTTCTGGCGGAGCAGGACACGTCGGATGTGGATGTCGCTTATTTCCGTGAGCTGTATGCCGGCGCGGCGACGAATGCCCAAGAGCTGGATAAGCTGATGGCGCCCTATCTTTCACGTCAGCTAGAAGAGCTTGGCCACGTGGAGCGCGCCGTGTTGCGCATTGCGCTGTTTGAACTGAGCAAGCGCCAGGATGTGCCGTATAAAGTTGCCATCAACGAAGCTATCGAGCTGGCCAAAACCTTTGGCGCAGAAGAGAGTCATAAGTTTATCAATGGTGTGCTGGACAAAGTCGCCCCAGAGATTCGTCCCAATAGAAAATAGCGGGGCGGGGCCGGCGGCGCCGGTCCCACCGTTACGCCGCGCCAGCACCAACACAAATTTGGACAGAGTATGGCATGTGGTGAGTTTGACCTCATTGACCGCTATTTCAACCGGATGCGCAGCACGCGCCGGGATGTGGTGGTGGGCATCGGCGATGACTGTGCGCTGCTGTCGGTAGCTGAGAAAAAATGGATTGCGGTCAGTTCGGATACGCTGGTGGCGGGCACGCATTTTCTGCCGGACATCAGCCCTTCAGATTTGGGCTATAAGTCACTGGCGGTTAACCTCAGCGACCTGGCCGCCATGGGCGCCGATCCGGCCTGGCTGTCGCTGGCGCTGACCTTGCCCTCGGTAGATGAGGGTTGGCTGGCCGCCTTCAGCGACAGCCTGTTCCAGCAGTTGGATTACTACGATATGCAGCTGATTGGCGGCGACACCACCCGCGGTCCGTTGAGCCTGACGCTGACCATTCAGGGCTTGGTCCCCGCCGGCAGCGCGCTGACCCGCGACGGCGCCCATATCGACGACTGGATCTATGTCACCGGCACACTGGGGGATAGCGCCGCCGGCCTGGCGATACTGCAAAATCGCCTACAGGTAAAGGATGCGCAGGATAGTCAATATTTGCTGGCCCGCCATGTGCGCCCGCAGCCGCGCATTCTACAGGGCCAGGCGTTGCGCGACCTCGCCAGCGCCGCCATCGATATCTCTGATGGCATTATCACGGATTTGCGCCACATTCTTGCCCGCAGCGACTGCGGCGCCCGCATTAACCTAGACGATATTCCCACTTCTCCGGCGCTGCTGCGCCACTCCACGCCCGATCAGGCGCTGCGCTGGGCGCTCGGCGGCGGCGAAGATTACGAACTGTGCTTCACGGTGCCCGAAATCAATCGCGGCGCGCTGGATGTCGCGCTGGGCCATACCGGCGCGCCGTTTACCTGCATCGGTCAAATCGGCCCGCGCAGCGAAGGGATTCAATTTATGCGCCATTACCAGCCGGTAGAGTATGACTGGCACGGGTATGACCATTTCAAATCGGACGATAGTGAATGACGATGGATATGCTGGCCGCCAAGCGGCGGATTAACCTTTCTAACCCCTGGCATTTGCTGGCAACGGGCTTCGGCAGCGGCATGTTCCCCTGGATGCCCGGCACCGTGGGCTCGCTGGCGGCGATTCCGTTTTGGTGCCTGCTGGTGCTGCTGCCGTGGCAGCTGTATTCGCTGGCGGTCATGTTCAGCCTTTGCCTGGGCGTCTACTTTTGCCACCAGACGGCGCGGGATATGGGGGTCCATGACCATGGTTGCATAGTTTGGGATGAATTCGTCGGCATGTGGATTACCCTGATGGCCTTGCCGGTAAACGACTGGCGGTGGGTGCTGGCGGGCTTTTTGTTGTTCCGGCTGCTGGATATCTGGAAACCTTGGCCGATTCGCTGGTTCGATCGCAAGGTACACGGCGGCATGGGCATCATTATCGACGATGTGGTGGCCGGGATCATTGCCGCCGGTGTCCTCTACTGGATCGGGCACCACTGGCAGCTGTTTTAGGGCGTTTCCCCTGCGCCGGCGGCGGGGGGAAACGCCGGCAACATTAGCGAAAGCCCACCACATGGTGCGGTAAGTAAGCGGTCTCCAGCTCGGCTATCTCTTCGCCGTCCAGCTTGACCTCCGTGGCCTGCAGCAGCTCGGCAAGCTGCGCCGGGCGCGACGCGCCAACGATGGGCGCCGTTACCGCCGGCTTGCTAAGCATCCACGCCAGCGCCACCTGCGCGCGCGAGACGCCGCGGACCTTGGCTATCACGCCGACCCGTTCGGCGATACGGGCATCATTATCCTCGCTGTGTTCATATAGCGTTTTGCCAAATTCGTCCGACACCAGCCGGGCGGTGGTTTCGCCCCAGGGGCGGGTAAGCCTGCCACGCGCCAGCGGGCTCCACGGCAATACGGCAATATTTTCCGCCAGGCACAACGGATGCATTTCTCGCTTTTCTTCCCGTTGAATCAAATTGTACTGATCCTGCATGCTGACAAACCGCGTCCAACCGTGCAGATCGGCGGTATACAGCGCACGGGCGAATTGCCAGGCGTACATCGAGGAGGCGCCGATAAAGCGCGCCTTACCGGATTGCACGACATCATGTAATGCCTCCAGCGTTTCCTCCAGCGGGGTATCATAGTCCCAGCGGTGAATTTGCAGTAAATCGACATAATCCATGCCCAAGCGCGTGGTGCAGATTCCGACGTATCCGATCATCTGTTCAGGCGACATCCGATCAGTTATTCCGATATTTTCCGATCACCCATTCCAGGTAAGCGCCCCGTGGAGGACGTCTTGAATTATTGGTGGGTTTGTTGTATGAGACAGTAAACCTACGTTACACGCTTATGCTCATTGCATTTTCACATTGTATTGATTTTAATAACTTTTATTTCCATCCCGGTTTGAGTG
>NZ_JBLKSS010000132.1:0-19714 GCF_047607725.1 Sodalis sp. (in: enterobacteria)
CCCCGGAAGCTAAAAGTCTCCAGAGTATGGCGGAACAGAAGATGAGCGATCGGACAGAATCGGAATCGCTGATCGGGCGACCGGAATCAGTGATCGGGTGAAATCGGAATCAGTGATCGGACGTGACCGGAACCAGCAATATCACGATAATCTCGGCGGAGAGAATAAAATCGGTGCGCACCGCGCCTTTCACTTTGCTGTTTTCCAAGGCTAACAACGCTTCACGCCCGCCGTTTTGCCCCACGGCCTTGTCGACCGCCGCGGCATCGTCAACAGGAGGCGTGTGCGCCAGTGCAGCATCGTCAGTCACCTTGGTCGTGCTCGCGTCCGACGGGTTTCTCACCTTGTGGGCATCAGGGTGGTGCTGTTTTTTAGCTTTGCGGTGGTGCCAGTTCTCAATTAATTTCTCCACCCCCTCGTAACTCAGGTAAGCCCCCCCTACCATCAGCAGCGGCGTAATGGCCCAAGGAAGCCATGCGCTGATAACCAGCGCCAGCGGCACCAGAATCGCTTTATTAAGCAGCGAGCCTTTAGCGACTTTCCATACCACCGGCAATTCGCGATCGGCTTTCACGCCCGAAACATGTTCGGCATTCAACGCCAGATCGTCGCTCAATACGCTGGCGGTTTTGCGGGCTGCGACCTTACTCATCGCCGCGACGTCATCCAATATCGACGCGATATCGTCGAGTAATGCCAGCAAGCTGGTTCCGGCCATATTCATTTCCTTTCACTACACAGAGACAAAAGCGACTTTAACAATAATTAACAATAACCCGCACGATTCTCGATCGTAACGGCTCCAATGATAGTAGCATGTCGTTAAAATGGTTTAAGACCGGACCCAACCGAAATCATCAAAGGATAAGTCAATGTCCACCGATATCCATGTTGTGGCAGTCGTCGATGGCAAACCCGGCAGCGCTGAAGCGATAGTCGACGTCGTAGCCCCGTGCATTGCGGCCACGCGGCGCGAGCAGGGCTGCCTAAGCTACACTTTTCACCAGGATAAAGAGCGCCCCGATAGTTTCATGTTTATTGAAACGTGGGCCAGTGAGGACGCGCTGGAGCGACATGCGCAATCGGCGCATCTGAAGGTGCTGGTAGACGGGCTGGCGCCGCAGACCTCCCGTCCGCTGGAAGTCTCGGTGCTGCAAACGCTATTCTAAGCGGCTGCCGTCAATGGCGCGGCGGTCCGTCCGGCGGCGAGGCCACTGGCCTGAGTCGGCGCCAGGCGTCGGCGGGTGCCCGCCTGCGGGATAAACGGCGAAAATTGGCCAGGGCTAACCTCTGCCGGGCGATGGCGTCCGGCGACAATAATAGGTACCCGGCCCTTGCGAGGGCGGGCTCGACTACGGAAATGAGGTCGGCCGCCGGCTACGTAGATGCTGCCGACGGCCGCGCTGTCGCCACCCGGCCTGTCGGTCCCTCGGGCTTTGCAAGCCAAACGGCGGCGTTATAAATGCTGTTTCAACCATTGTAATTGCAAGCCGATGACGTTCTCAAAATGTTTTCCCTTGAACATGTCGAAGTGATAAGCCTGCGGTTCTATATGGCAGGCTTTCGGCGCCGTAATGGCCTGATACAGCGCCAAACCATGTTCTACCGGTATGACCTTATCCCATTCCGCCAGTACTACCAGCGTCGGCTGTGTAAGCTTCTGTGCATTAATTTTAGGCTGATACAATATCGCCTCAAGTACGGTCAGATAAGGAACCTTGACGTTCAGCGAGGGATAATCGTGTTTTGCATGCTCATAGAACCGTCGCGACTCTTCATCGGTCATCACTTTGATGATGGGAACCATCAGTTCACGCCCGGATTGATTCTTTTTCTGCTGCATCCGTTCCATGGTGTTCATTAAACGCTCTCTTTCCTCTTCGGCCATATCGCCAGTCACCAGCCGATTGCCACTGGCGAAGCCCATCAGGCTTATCACGCATTTGACCTCAGGACAGCGCACGGCCACATCGATAACCAGGTAACCGCCGAGAGAAGTGCCCCATAATGCGATACGTTTAGCATCTATATAGGACTGGGTTTTACTCCAGGCTAAGACCGCGATAATATCGTTATTCTGTTGTTCGGGAATGATTCTGCCCTGATCTCTCTCGCTTTCACCGAAACCACGGTAATCAAAGGTAATGGCATGGTAGCCGGCCTGGGTGAATGCCTGGGCATAATGGGTAATAACAGATCCTGAATGCCATAGAAACCATGGCACAGCAGAACAACCGGTGCCGGCACCTTGCTGTTGGCACGGTATACACGTACAGCCAGTTTTTCATTTTGGCTAACGGCATAGTGCCGTTCAGTGTTCATCGTCAAATCTCCTTGTATTACAAACAACATTCAACGTATGACTATAATGATGATAAGACGCCATACCCTTCAGAAAACACGACACCTGTTCCCTCAACATCAAACCGCAGACGACGCGCTTGAACGTGGAGGAAATAATGATGTAGCGTAACGCTTTCTGTTGACGCAAGGGGTAATAGCATTTATTCGCAAATCCGAAAAAGCTAATAAATATAATTTTAATACTATTTGATATTAATCAATAAATTAACAAGATAATTGTACTACCCACTCTGGTTAAACACTTATTAATGCAGTCCGTGGTTGACATCACTTTGCAAGTGCCCTGCGGTCGACGAGCGAAATAAAGATTGGATCGCGAACCGTTTAAGTCAACGTCAACCGGTGGCGGCACACATGAAAGGGTAACGACGGATTCCCCTAGGCACGACAAGATAATTAACAAAGCTTCTACTAACGAAAACAATAGCCGCCGTCATGGCTTATCTATATGGTTTATGATTTTATATATAATAATTATTAAGATATTTATTAGTGATAAATTTTTATTAATAAACCTCTGACACACTAAAACTAAAAATAACATATCCAGTAAGTCAATATCGTTAACGTCATCACTGGCAATGACTATTTAACCCGGCGGCAGGGCGTTTTTTTGTTTCGCGCCTGAATCCGCCAGTTGTGGCAAAGCGACAAAAGCGGCGCTGCGCGAGTGATGCTGCTGGCGATACCAGGTCAGAAACGCCTGCAGCGGCAGTGGCTGAGCAAATAAATAGCCCTGCTGATAAACCACCCGCTTATTTAGCAGATAGTTTTTCTGCAATTCTGTCTCGACGCCTTCGGCAATCACATGCATCTCAAAGCGGTTAGCTAGATCGATGACCACGTCGACCAAATCGGTGGTGCGCTCTTCCTCCGCTATCATCGCGACAAAAGACCGATCGATTTTCAGAAGATTAATGTGCATGCTGCCCAAGTATGAAAGCCCCGAATAGCCCGTGCCAAAATCGTCGATGGCGATGATAACACCGAGGGCCTGTAGCGAGGCAAGGACACTACGGATGACGGCATTGACTCGATACACTGCCGCTCCGTCAGTTCCAGCACCAAAAGGATATTACGCGGATGCACCTTTTGCAAAAATTGGCGGCAATCTTTGACGATTTGCTCATTGCGCAAATGAATTGCCGCAATATTGAACGCGACATGTAGCGTTCCGTCATCAACGCTCCAATGCTGCGCCAGGTCATCCGCCACTTGCGCCATTAAATGTGCCGTTAACAGCAAGATTAAGCCAGAGGTTTCGGCCAAGGGCACGAAAACCTCTGGAGAAATAACCCCATCCGAGGGATGTCGCCAGCGCACCAGAATTTCCACGCCGGAACAATAGCCTTGTGCAACGTTCATAACCGGCTGGTAATAGGCCTCGAATTCATTCGCTTAAGACCCAGCATGATATTATTCTTCAGTGAGCTTTCCGCCCGCAACCATTGGTGAATTAACAGCGCCATCATGAACACAATGGCGGCAATTAGAAAAATAATATGGCCGACGTTAATCAGAAAATAACGCCAGGACATGCCCGGAGAAATTGCCACCTGCAACCGGTAGGGATAACGCGTTGATGCGCCGGTAACGATAAGCATTTGCGGGTCTTGAGCGCCGAGTGGAATAAGCGTGCCGGCCGACGTCAATACCGTGTCGCCTATCGTCAGCGCCACCGATCGGGATGGGCTTAGGGTATTCATCATCGTGCGCAAATATTGCGAATCAATAATCACCACCGCGCGCGTTTGCCCCCTGCGCTGCTGCAACACCATCTCAGCCGTAGCTGCGGCAGCGAGCAGGCTAAGCGCCGCCCCTTTCGCGCCGGCGGGCATAGGTGCCAACGCGTCCTTCATCGCGGCCAGCGGCACCGGTGAACAATAAAGACCGTTTTGGTCCGCCAAACTGACCGAGCGTATCAGAGGATATTGCCTGCCGAGATCGCGCAATGCCTCCACCACCACCGGACAGGGACGACCCGCCAGCAGTAGCGCCCGTTGAGCGGTTTCATCGCCATTGCCCAACGCGGTGTCGATAAAATCGATAAGGGCATGGATATCATGGCGTACCTGACTTTTCATATTTTGCTGAGTAACAAACAGCAGCAGAACGAGAGAAAAAATAAAGAAAAGAAAGGGAATCACGCCCCATAAGATAAAACGGTTGTTATTCATTACCTTTGCCAGCATCACGGTTGCAAGTATCCTGCGCATGTTCTTTTTTCCTGATGTCGGTCTTGATGCGCGGGCATATCCCCTGAAGGGATGTCACCATAATGGCATGAAGAAGAAGTATAAGGTAAAACCCGCTCTCGTGTCAGCTTCGTCGAGGCGATATAACCGCATCGTGGTGCGCCGACAGAAAGATATTTGACTAATTAAAAAAAATGTATAAATTATCAATTCAATATAAAATAATTTATTTTTATATAAATAGTATTATAATAATGTATTTAAAGATTGTAAAAATAAAATAATACTGAACGGTAAATAATATAAATATTATACATTTATCGAAATAAATATTATATAAATATTTTGGTTATAACTAACAATATAAAAATAATAATCAAAAAAATTGGTTATTTAAAAGCTATATTTTTTTATGTGCGCACAACCGCTAATGGGCACATTTTGCCTGTTGCTAATTTTCTCTTGGCAGACAATGCCTGGAAAATATTTTCATGATTATCCTTTTGCGCCTCAATATACTGCCATTATCACTTAAATCAAACGATGAGAAGCAAAATGTTCTCTATAATTAAGCCATTTACGTCTCGGGAAAAGGGTCTGATCATCGCAGAAATTCATGATCTCCTCCAGCATGAAATGAATATCGGTCAGCCTATCCGCTTCGCTTATTTTATTTTCAGCAAATAACAGGATGAAAAACCCGTCATCTATTCTAACTACCCAAAGGAATGGGTAGAAAAATACATGAAGAATGAATTATATAAGCAAGATTCCGTTCTGTTGGGCGCTAGCCAAAAGATCGTGTCGTTCCCCTGGCACAATAATTATTTTAAAAAAAACAAACGTCAGAAAAAAATATCTTCATCCAAAGTTCAGAATATAACATCACCCGCGGCTATACTTTTCCGCTGCACGATTATGAAAATAATCTGGCTATGCTGAGCCTGTATACTGAAAGCGATCCCGATCTGCTAATGAAATGTATCAGCGACCACGAGGACCGTCTTTATCTGCTGTTTCTTTCCATTCATAACCGATTTCTATCGGAGAAGGCGCAGCAGACCAATAAACTGCATGCTAAAGTGATGAAAAGGCTTACATCCCGCAAAATCGAGGCGTTGCATTGGGCCAGCATCGGCAAAACCTACCGTGAGATCGCTATCATTATGGGCATTACCGAAAGCACAGTAAAATTCCATATCGGCAACCTCATCGTTAAGCTCGACGTCATTAACGCCAAACATGCCATAAAAAAGGCGACGGACCTGCATCTACTAAATTTCAATGAGTAGCTATCTAAATACATTGTCAATGGCTTAAAAAATAGCGTGGCGGAGTGTATTCTTTTAGGCCAGGGATAGCTCATGCCATTGACAATCGATATCTGTCACAAGGCGGTCACGCTTTATCCACAAATAACTATTTTAGAACATCGCGATTACAGATAAACAGGCCATTTCTTCAGATAATACTCATTACAACAATGATAACGTCGGATATATTTTATTAAATTGGCCTGACTATAGTCATCGATGGCGAGTCGCAACAGATAGACCGGTTCGTCTTTTTCAGAGTTACCGATGGTTTCTACCTGGGTATTCCAGCCGCTGCGCTTGAGGATGGTATACATCGACCGGCTACACACAGTGAGTATCCCTTTCATCCCAATGGCGCGAGTGTAGTTAATCATGCCTAAAAACAGCAGATGGCAAAAGGGCAGTTTGGTTTCGGTCAACGACTTAACTCTGTCTTTATCGACAAAAAAGCGGCTCGACTCCAATAGTGTATCGTCGGCTGGCGCAGTGTAGTGAAAAAAGTCGCGAAATGGGCCGGTAATCATGTTAGGGTATTTCATGCTGATAAACCGGACGCTGCAGATCAATTCACCGTTATAGCAACCAAGCAAGTAGTGAGTGTTTTCGTTATCGTACTCATCAAATTCACGTTCTCCTTTACAGGAAACCTTCCAATTCAAACGATCTTTAAACGTTATTTTGCGCAGAAGGTATAATTCCTCCAGCCTGTCATTTATTATGTCTTTGTATTCTACGTTGATCAAATTAAACATAGACCATCCTTTTATCATTATAAATAAAAATGAGCAGAAGATATTTAAAGCGTATTTATAGTATCAGTAAATAAATTGACTAACAACCTGTACTAAAGTGCAGGTTATTAACTCAGTTTCCCCTCGCAATAGTTAAATTAATATACCGAAAAAGGAGTGAAAAACCAATCGGAAGGGAATGATAAGAATAATCACACTGATTTCATCACTGCAAAAAACCAATCGCTGGAGTAACTTCCTTACACTGCAATAGCATTGCTTAGAGAACGCTTTTTCCGTCAGCATAATAGGGACGATAATACGGCAATTTTTCAGAAAGTGAATAAAAAATCACGCAACAACCCCTTACCTCAGATTATTATATTATTTACCTAAGTATAATTTAATATCGATAAATTTACTTATACTGATAGTAATTATAAGAATTCATAAAAATTAACTAACCTTAATGCTACCTTCGCCAAAACATACGCAGCACATGGAGAGAATAATGGCTGATTATGATCAATATAAAATGCAAAATCCGGTGACCCAATATTCAAAGGACGGCTTTCCTAAACAACAACAGAATACGCCCGGCTTGCAAACCGACATGACCCCCGTTCCTGACTGTGGTGAAAAGAGTTATCGCGGCACCGGCCGCCTTGAAGGCCGTAAGGCATTGGTGACCGGCGCTGACTCCGGCATCGGTCGCGCGGCGGCTATCGCCTTTGCCCGGGAAGGCGCCGATGTCGCTCTGGCCTATTATCCCAGCGAGCATAAAGATGCCGAGCAGGTCGCCGAATTGGTTAAAGAAGCCGGCCGTAAAGTGGTGCTGCTCCCAGGGGATTTGCGTGACGAATCGGTCAACGTAAAGGTCGTTGAGGATGCGCTGAATCAGTTGGGCGGCCTGGATATTCTGGCGCTGGTGGCCGGTAAGCAAACCGCCGTGAAAGATATCGCCGACCTCACCACCGAACAGTTCCGTGAAACGTTTGAAACCAATGTTTTTTCTCTGTTTTGGATGACTAAAGCCGCACTCCCCCATTTGCCCCCCGGCGCTTCGATTATCACTACATCGTCGATCCAGGCGTACCAACCCAGCCCGACGCTGCTGGATTACGTTTCGACAAAAGCCGCCATCCTGAACTACACCCACGGTTTGGCCAAACAAGTGGCGCAGAAAGGGATTCGCGTCAATTGCGTGGCCCCAGGGCCAATCTGGACCGTCCTGCAGGTGTCCGGTGGACAGCCAACGGATGCGCTCCCCTCTTTCGGTACCTCGACCCCGCTGGGCCGCGCTGGTCAGCCCGCGGAACTGGTGCCAATCTATGTTTACCTTGCCTCGCAGGAATCAAGCTATGTGACGGCGGAGGTACACGGCGTTACCGGGGGCAATCATTTGGGATAAGCGCCTGACCGGGTAAAGCCCGGTGCGTTCAACGCTTCATACACGCAGAGGCTCCAGGCGGGCGCCGACACTCAAACGTAAGACGGGACTTCCTAACTACAGGCTGCTGCGCGTTGGGCGTTGGGCGTTGGGCAATGAGCGTTAAGCGTCGGACGTTAAGCGTTATCCGCTGGGTGTTGAGTGCTCGGCGTTAAGCATCGGGCGCGAAGCGTGGGGTGTAAGGGCATGAGGCATGAGACTCGGTAAGGTGGCCTACCGCTATGGGCCGCTCACGGCGTCGGCCATTCGCATCGTATTAGGTTATGGCGCCTGTGGAATAGTGCAATGATTGATGGCGCAACCGGCCGAGCATAATATCCACCGGTTACGGCGCCGGCGGCAGAAGGCCGCCGGAGGACTATCCTTGGCCGGGGGATTCCAACCCCATCAGCCCAACTTTAAAATACCCCGCTTTACGCAGACTATCCATCACCGACATCAGCGTAGCGTAATCCACGCTCTTGTCAGCTTGGAAAAATATCGGCGTTTCTTTATTGCCCTGGGTCTGTTCGTCCAGCGTCTGGGCGAGCGTCGCCATCGTTACCGTCCGATCGCCAATAAAGAGCTGTTTATCCGCTTTAATCTATAAATATAAAGGCTTGTCAGGCCGCGGTTGAGGCGCGGCGGTGGAGTTGGGCAAATCCACCCTGATATCTACCGTTGCCAGGGGCGCGGCGACCATAAAGATAATCAGCAGCACCAGCATAACGTCGATAAAAGGTGTAACGTTGATATCGTGCATTTCGCCGTCGGTATCAACATCCTCATTTAAATGCATCGCCATGACTTATCCAACTCGAAACTTAGTCACCTGTGCGGACACCTGGCTGCCCGCTTCCGCGGCCAGATCCAAATCGCGGCCGAGCAACAGCAGCAGCTGTGCGGCGCAGTCCCCCACCATCGCTTTGTAGCTGGCGATGGTACGGGCAAAGATATTGTAAATAACCACTGCCGGAATCGCGGCGAACAGGCCGATGGCCGTCGCCAGCAGTGCTTCGGCGATACCGGGCGCCACAACCGCCAGATTGGTGGTCTGGGTGTGGGCGATGCTGATAAAACTGTTCATGATGCCCCAAACGGTACCGAACAGGCCGATAAAGGGGGAAATGGCGCCGATAGTGGCGAGAAAGCCGTTACCTTTCCCCATGGCGCTGCTAACGCCGACAACCCGGCGTTCCAGGCGAAACGCCACACGCTCTTTAATCCCGTTGTTATCGCTGAGACAGGCCGACAGGTCTAGTTCGTTGGCGGTTTAGGCCAATAAACTGGCGCTCAGGCTGCGCACGTCTTTTAGCAGCTGCAACTCGCGGCGCAACCTGCGCTTGACGGCCAACAATTCGGCCCCTTTACCGAAAAACAGTGCCCAGGTGACGACCGAGGCCAGCAACAGGCCAATCATGACGATTTTCACCACAATATCGGCGTGCTGGTACATGCCCCAAACGGAGAGGTCCATCTGCATTAATTGCCGCTGCGCGGGCGTAGCCGTCACCGAAGCCGGCAGCGACAACGGGCTGCTGGCCGCAGCCTGACCGGCGGTAGGCGTTGGGGTCGTATCGACGGCGGACTCAGCCGGAGCGGCAGTTGATTGCGGTGTGGCAGTGATCGGCGCGGCGATGGCGCTGCCCGCCACGCCCGCACCAAAAAGCAGGCTCAGGAAAATGCCGCGCAGCATCGGGGCGAATGCTGCGCCGTGTCCGGTTAATGCGCCGTCAAATGATAAACTCTGTTGCTTAACAGCCAATTTCACGCTGTGCCTCCACCCAATACTGACCTAAGATTAATTCAGCCAGAATAATAGCAAATGGGACAGGAATTGATAGTGGTTATCATTATTATTTATGCTACTCACCCGTCACCTCCGGGGTAATATAATGGTAAGATTTTCACCCGCGCAATAAAACCCCATCGTGTCTGTGGAACCGCCATCGGGGTCAATACCGATATTCGCTGATGATGCCGCGCGTCCATGATAGCGCGATCGCGCCAAACGGCGAAAAAGCCGGCGCAACGTCTGCCCCGCGCCCGGCATTAGTGATAACCTGAATAGAACGAGACACCTCCCGCCGCCACGTACGGTATTTATCATCTCTGCTAAAAGGCAAAGCGCGAATAATGACGTCGAAGAAATTAGAAACGGTGCTGGTCAGCGCCGGCAGAAAACCCTCGTTTACCCACGGGTCGGTAAATCCGGTTATCCAGCGGGCGTCCTCGCTGGTTTTTGATTCAGTTCAGCATAAGAAAAAAGCGACGGCGGGACGTGCCAGCGGCGAGCTATTTTATGGCCGGCGCGGCATGCTTACCCATTTTTCATTGCAGTAAGCTATGGTGGAGTTGGAAGGCGGCGCCGGCTGCGCGCTCTATCCGTGCGGTACCGCGGCGGTCAGCAATGCGATTCTTTCCTTCGTCTCGGCGGGCGATCATATATTGGTGACCTATTCTGCCTATGAACCGACGCAAGACTTCTGCCGGCATATCCTTGGCAAAATGAATATCGCCACCACGTAGTTTGATCTGCTTATCGGCGCGGATATTGGCTCTATGATTCAGGATAATACGCGGGTGGTGATGCTGGAATCCCCCGGTTCGATTACCATGGAAGTGCAGGATATTCCGGCCATCGTGCGCGCGGTGCGGGCCAAAAATCCGGCCATCGTGATTATGCTGGATAATACCTGGGCGGCGGGCATATTGCTTAAGGCGCTGGATTTAGGCGTCGATATCTCCCTTCAAGCCGGCACTAAATACCTTATCGGCCATTCCGATACGATGATCGGTACTGCGGGGGCCAACGCGCGCTGCTGGGACCAGTTGCACGAGCAATCTTATCTGATGGGACAGATGGTTGACGCCGATACCGCGTATATGGCCGCCCGGGGGCTGCGCCCGCTCGGCGTCCGGCTAAAGCAGCATGAGGAAAACGGCCTGCGCGTGGCGCGCTGGCTGGGAGACACGCGCATCGTCAGAAGCTGGTTGCTCCATCTGCCCGCTCACTATCACCTGCGCGCTTACACCATGTTTAATCGTCATGGGCTGACAGCGCTGCTGGTCGGCCGTTTTCTGGTTTTTGTGCGCACGCTGCTGCCGACGATGGCCGGCATTTCCGGCCTCAGCAATACCCGTTTCCAGCTGTTCAATTGGTTGAGCGCACTACTCTGGGTCACCGGGCTGGTTACCCTTGGCTATGCTATCAGCCATGTGCCGGTGGTTAAACATCATGAAGATCAGGTGATGATGGCGCTAATCGTCCTGCCCGTGGTGGTGGTGGTCACCGGTCTGATAGGCAGCGTGCTGCTGATTATCCGCCGGCGGCGGGTGAAAAGCGCCTAAGCCCGTCATGCAGTAAAGCAATCAAATCCGTTGCGGCCGGCAGGTTTTTTATAACCGCCGCGGCGTGAAGCGGATCACCGCCTAGAATCATTGCGCGCGCAGACGCCTTAGCGTATCGCGGGCGCCGCGGCAGGCTCTTTTTTCTGCTAAAACTAATTTTATCCCATCACTCATGGCCCTCGCCGTCCCGCACGGGCGCGGCGGTTGGACAAAAGGAGAAAGCATGACAACGCAACCTACGGTCACATTCTACGATGGACATACCATGCCGCAGTTGGGTTTGGGGGTCTGGAAAGCCAGTAACCAGGAAGTCGTCACCGCAATCGAGGTGGCGCTGGAGGCCGGCCATCGCTCCATTGATACCGCGGCTATTTATAAAAACGAAGAGGGTGTCGGTCAGGCGCTGCAGGGTGCCACAGTTGCACGGGAAGATCTCTTTATTACCACCAAACTGTGGAACGGCGACCAAACCATGGCCCAAAAGGCTATCGAGCAAAGTCTGACCAAGCTGCGCCTGGATTATGTCGATCTTTATTTAATGCACTGCCGGTGCCCAGCAAAGATAACTATGTACAGGCCTGGCGCGATATGGTGAAACTGAAGGAAGAAGGGCTGGCGAAAAGCATCGAGGTGTCTAATTTCGAGCCGCACCATCTTCAGCGCCTGCTGGATGAAACCGGCGTGGTGCCGGTAATAAACCAAATTGAGCTGCATCCGCTGCTGCAGCAACAGGCGTTACGGACCTTCGATGCCCGGCACCAGATTTTGACCGAATTCCTGGAGTCCTCTGGCGCTGGGCGGTAAAGGGGTGTTTGACCAGGCGATTATCCGAGAGCTGGCGGAAAAATACGGTAAAACGCCGGCGCAGATTGTTATTCGCTGGCATATCGATAACGGGTTGGTGGTGATCCCGAAATCGGTCACGCCAGCGCGGATACGCGCCAACTTCGACGTGTTCGACTTCAGCCTGGCGCAGGATGATCTGGCTGCCATTGCCACGTTGGAACAGCGGCAAACGGCTGGGTTCGCATCCGGATACCATGGCTATGGTCTGAGACCGGAGCGAAATCCGGCGCCGCGAGGATAGCGGGCCTCGCTAGCCCCGGTCGCCGGGATAACGCTTACCACCCCGGCCCCGTCGTTTTTACGCAGTGGCCGCCTTGTCGACTCGCGCCATGATGATCGGCGCGGCCGCGCCCGGCTATACGGTCGCGGCGGCACCTCACGGCCGGTGGCGCACTCTTTGCGCCGCCGTTAACCCACGGCAGCGGGCCGTACTACAAATTGCCCCGCTGCGCCGCGATCGGCCATTTCCAGCGTCTGGCTGTAATAGAGATAAGGAAAGTGCTCCGGCGCCACCTGCGGGAACCAAACCAGCAGTTCCACCTCGTTATCAACCCACACCGTATCTTTCCAACCCTGATCTTCCGGCAAGGGCGTGCTGCCATTGACGCGTTTAATCAGAAATGCCACCCCCTGAATATGAAACGCCTGCGTGGTGCTGGTATGCACTATCCAGCGCTCAAAACTGCCCTGTAAACTTTGGAAGTCGTTGCGGTTCATATTCCATAACGCACCGTTGATATCATCGGGGGTAGCCCCCCCGAGAGAGAATTCACGGGTGCGGATGATGATGCCGTCGATCAGTTGATCGGACAACAAGCGCATCGGCAGGTTATCGGTGACCAAGGGTAATAGCCCCGTCGGTTTAAGCGTCAGCACCGTGGTATTGACCAGTATCGAGGAGGGTTCAAAAAAGCCGCGTACCCGATCCATCAGACCGGCCGCTTCGCCGGAGGTGATGACCGCGTCTTCCCCTTTGGACATATCGATAAGGATTTCACGCCGCTCGCCAGGCGCCAGCGACAGCCGGGTGACCGGCACCGGCGCAGGCAAGAACCCTTGGTCGCCGGCAACAACCTGCATGGCGCGGCCGTCGCTCAGTTGCAATTGATAACGCCGAGCGTTGGAGGCATTGAGCAGCCGCAGACGCACCCAACCGCGCGACACTTCCACAAAGGGGCTCTGCGCGCCGTTCACCAGCAGAGTATCGCCGAGGAAACCGCCGCTGGCGAGGGGGTTGTATACCGGCTGGCCGAAATTATCCAGCCGTTTGTCCTGGATGATGAGCGGGAAGTCATCGACGCCATAATGATTCGGCAGCGGCAGCACTTTGCTTAGCGCGTCCTCCACCAACCACAGCCCCGCCAGACCGTTGTAGACATGCGGCGCCATGCGGTTAGGGGTATTGGCATGGTACCAGCAGGTGGCCGCCGGCTGACGGATGGGCAGCACCGGCGACCAGTCCGCGCCGGGTGACATCATCCGCGCCGCGCCGCCCATAAGCGTACCGGGCACCTGCAGACCGCTGACGGTCATCGCCACAGGTTCATTCAGCCGATTGTTATAAATAAGCTTGACGTCATCACCGTTGAACACCCGCACCGTCGGGCCGAGATAACCACCATTGATGCCCCAGGTAGCGGCGCGTCGGCCGGCGGCAAAGGTCCAGTGCGAGCGCTGCAGCGTCAGAAATAACGGTTGCCCGCGGCGTGATTCTAGCATGGGTGGGATCGGCAGCGCCACGGGCGCATCGGCGGCACGCGCCTGCAGCGGCAGTGCGCTGGCCGCAAGCGTAACCCCTGTTGCCTGAATAAACCGACGCCGACTGAGTGACATATCTGCTCCATTAGACACGGCAAAGCTTTTCTCGTCATGTCCGGCCTGCGGCAGGCCGGGAAATCATCAACCGTACACCGGGACCGAATAGGCGCCTGGGCCTCTATTCGTCCCGGCCGGCATCGGGGGAAACGCTCTCGCCCTCGCGGCGCCCGTCGTTCCTCAGGCCGCGACCGAGGGCTTCGGAGTCGAAAACCTTCAGCGCTCCAGCGCTTCCCGCTTGGCCACTTCCGCGTTCAAATCGTCCAGCTTGTTTTTCATCACTTCCCGACAGTGCCTGGTCAACGCGCGCACCTGCTCACGGCTGTAACCGGACGTTTCAACCGGCGGCAGAATTTCGATGATAACCAAGCCGTTGGACCAGCGATTGAGTTTGATTTTGTTCGAAATATTGGAAATGCAAATCGGCACAATGGGAACCTCGGTGGCAATCGCGGTGTAGAACGCCCCGGTTTTAAAGGGCAGCAAACCGCGACCGCGGCTGCGGGTCCCTTCCGGAAACATCCAGATGGAAATATTGCGCTTTTTGATGTTCTGAACAATTTCGGTGAGCGTGCTATGGGCCCTGGCACTGTTATCGCGATCGATAAGCAAATTGCCGGTCAACCAGTAAAGCGGCCCAAACAGCGGGATCCACAGTAGGCTTTTTTTCCCCACCGTTACGGTACGCGGCTGCACTACATAGGCAGCGGTCACCATATCGTAGTTGTTCTGATGATTGGCGATATAAATGCAATTTTGCGGCAGCGTCACGCCTTCGGGATGGCGGACTTCCACCCGGATGCCAAACAGGGGCGACATACGGCCAAACCAGCGGCCGAAGGTGGCGACATGACGAGGGTCTCGCGGGCTGAACAAGCAATAAATTAAGCCAAAAACGCAGATAATTATCGACAACAGCACCACCAAAATGGTGCGAACAATAGCGAGCATAGTTACCCCTTAACCTTCAGCCGTCGCTAGTATACCGGCTTCCTGACAAAATACACGGTTATTCCCTCGGCCGTCGGGTGGTATTGGAAAACACGGAGGGTTATCACTTATTATCGCGGAGAAAACCGGCCGGGGGACGCCCGGCCGGCGCGCATATTACGCCGTTTCCTCTTCACCGGCGCCGGCCAGCGGATCGTTGATTTCCACCCGATCGATTTGCTGCAGTCCGCGCGGCAACAAGGTTCCCTTACGCCCGCGTTCGGCGCTGAATTTCTGCAAGTCTTCCGGGCGAAGAGTGAGCTTGCGTTTGCCGACATAGAAAGTGACGGAGGCCTTGGTGGACAGCAGATACAGACCGGCGAGGCGATCCTTGCCCACCGCCGCATCCGCGGACGGGATGGAAATGATTTTATTGCCTTTTCCTTTCGACAGCTGCGGCAGATCGTCGACCGGGAACATAAGCAGACGCCCGGCTTCGGTGAACGCCAACAGCTTATCGGCGGCGCCTTTTATCCATAGCGGCGGCATGACTTTGGCGTTTTCCGGCAGCGTTAACAGCGCCTTACCGGCGCGATTGCGCGCCACCAAATCGCTAAAGCTACACACGAAACCGTAGCCGGCATCGGAGGCCATCAGCAATTTCTGATCGTCGGCGCCGGTGAGCATTTGCTCCACCGATGCGCCCGGCGGCAACGTTAGCTTACCGGTCAGCGGTTCACCCTGGCCGCGCGCCGACGGCAGGCCGGCGGGCTCTAAGGCGTAGCTGCGTCCGGTGGAGTCGATGAACACCACCGGTTGGTTGCTCTTGCCGCGCACCGACGACAGGTAATTGTCGCCGGATCGGTAACCGAGCCCGCTCGGATCGATATCGTGGCCCTTGGCGCTGCGCACCCAACCCATGGTCGATAGGATCACCGTCACCGGCTCCGAAGGAATAAGCTCATTTTCGCTCAGCGCTTTCGCCTCGTCGCGTTCCACCAGCGGTGAGCGGCGCGCATCGCCGTAAGCGGCGGCATCCGCCTCGATTTCTTTTTTCAGCAGGTTGCTCAGCTTGCGTTCCGAGGCCAGGATCGTCTGGATCTTGTCGCGTTCCTTCTCCAGCTCATCCTGTTCGCCGCGTAGCTTCATTTCTTCCAGTTTGGCTAAATGGCGGAGTTTCAACTCGAGAATGGCGTCAGCCTGGGTTTCGCTCAACTCGAATCGCTGCATCAGAACCTGCTTCGGCTCATTCTCGGTGCGGATAATGTGGATCACCTCATCCAGGTTGAGGTAGGCCACCAACAGGCCGGTCAGGATATGCAACCGGCGCAGGACTTTCTCCAGGCGGAAGTTCAGCCGGCGGCGCACGGTATCGCGACGATACACCAACCATTCCGACAAAATCTCGTGCAGGTTTTTCACCGCCGGACGGCCGTCCAGCCCGATCATGTTCATATTGACGCGATAGCTGCGTTCCAAATCGGTAGTGGCGAACAGATGGTTCATAACCTGCGTCAGGTCAACGCGGTTGGAGCGCGGGACGATAACCAGGCGGGTCGGGTTTTCATGGTCAGATTCGTCGCGCAAATCCTCCACCATCGGCAATTTCTTCGCGCGCATTTGGCTGGCTATCTGCTCAAGGACCTTAGCGCCGGACACCTGATGCGGCAACGCGCTGATAACCGCCTCGCCCTCCTCGATAGTCCACAGCGCGCGCATGCGCACGGAGCCGCGGGCGGTCTGGTAAATCTTGCGCAGATCCTCATGGGGGGTAATGATTTCCGCCTCGGTGGGAAAATCCGGCCCCTTTACATGTTCCAGCAAGTTTTCCAACGTGGCGGAAGGATTGCCCAGCAGCGCAATCGCCGCGGCCGCCACTTCGATGATGTTATGCGGCGGTATATCGGTCGCCATCCCAACCGCGATGCCGGTCGTGCCGTTTAATAACACATTCGGCAACCGCGCCGGCAGCATCTTCGGCTCTTCCAGCGTCCCGTCGAAGTTGGGCACGTAATCCACCGTGCCCTGCCCCAATTCGCCGAGCAGCACTTCGGCATAGTGGGACAGGCGCGATTCCGTGTAGCGCATGGCGGCGAAGGATTTGGGATCGTCCGGCGCGCCCCAGTTACCCTGGCCGTCCACCATCGGATAGCGGTAAGAGAAGGGTTGCGCCATCAGCACCATGGCTTCGTAGCAGGCGCTATCGCCATGGGGATGATATTTACCCAATACATCGCCGACGGTGCGCGCCGACTTTTTATATTTCGCGCTGGCGTTCAGCCCCAGTTCCGACATCGCGTAGACGATGCGGCGTTGCACCGGCTTGAGCCCGTCGCCGATAAACGGCAGCGCACGATCCATGATGACGTACATGGAATAATTGAGGTACGCGTTTTCGGTAAATTTATGCAGCGCCAGGCGTTCGGCGCCGTCATGAGTCAGCTCGCTCATTGATTATTGTTTCCTCTGACCGCGGTATGGCCACGTGAGCAGTCACATCCCATGTGCCGCGGGTATGGGGTTCGTGAGCATGATACTACCCTATCCGCCCCCTCGCTGTCACAGGACTCGCGCGGGCGCCAATACGTCAGCGTGGCTTAGGCCCCGCTGCATTCAGTATAATAAGTGGTCGAATCACGGATGCGATAAAATATCACGCGCATCCGGCCCGCGTCTTTGGTTAACTAATGGCGCCCCCGAACGAAAGTGAAACAGAGGAAGCGATGATCACGGTAATTGCAGAAATCAAAGTCAAACCGGGACGAAGAGAAGCGGTTTTAGCCGCTATCGAAGCGCTCAGGCCGAACGTGCTGGCCGAAGACGGATGCGGCGAATACACTTTGCTCACCGACTATAAAGCGCAAGTACCGTGGCGTAAAACCGCTCCCGACTCCATTTTTATGCTGGAACAATGGAAGAGCATTCGGCATTTGGAGCAGCACCAACAAACGGCACATATGGATGCCCATCGCACCAATATTCGCGATGACGTGATGGATGTCACATTTCATATTTTAGAGAGACGCACGGGAGCTTAATAGGTGGGATACACATTGGCCGGTCGTGACGACTTTATTTTGGTTGATCGCGCAAAGGCAATGGGAAGGGAGGCGGGCGCTAACGGGTGTGCGGTTAGCGCCGGTCGGAATAAGAAGATCAATTTAAAGACACCGGTCAACGTCAGCAGGCCGCCGATAAAAATAATGGCAATTATCCACAGAAATATTTTCATTCCCTGTTCCTTCTCGTTAAGTGATTATCGTTTTGACCATAAGTCGATGATATCGTTATTTGAGTATAGAAGAGGAATCAGGTTTTACCGTATCGGCCGCAAGAAAATTGTCCCTCGCACAAGGGACACCGCCTGACAGAAAACCATTTTGCCCGTATCTGCGCGACCGGGGCGCGGGAAACCTCCCGGCAGCCGCCCGGGCGCTCAGGCATGTTGACGTATACGGGTGTCCAACGCGGCGGCGTCAGTGATGTGCGGCGCGGCGAGGATCAACATTTTGCCCAGCGCCAGCGCCCGACGCTGGCAAGCGTGGCGCATTTCGGCATCTTGAATCCCGTCAAGATCGCTAACGTGGGCCAGCCCCACCGTACGCCGAATAAGCTCTGTGCCGCAATACCCTATCGCGTCCTGTAATACTTCACGCAAAAACAGCTGTACGTAACCGAGCTCAGCCAAGGTGTGGTCACGGCTTTTTTCCGTCGCCAGGCCGTGAAATCCCTCACTGAACGCCTGCCAGACCTCCTGCACATCGCGCAGGCGCTGCTCGCGTCCCGCCGCGGCGTCGCGCGGTAGCAGCAGCCCCGGCAAACCGCAGTAGTTAAGCAACAAATTACCCACTGCGGTGCCGATATCAAAACCCACGGGACCATAATAGCCGAATTCAGCATCGATCACCTTCAGGCGCTGGCGGGCGACAAAAAGGGAACCGCTGTGAATATCCCCATGCAGCAGCGCTTCCGCTTTCGTCAAGAAACGGTGGTTGAGCGCCGCCACCCTGAGCTTCAATTCCCGATCGTCGCACAGCGCGGCCGCGGCCGCGTCCAGCTCGGGTTCATAGGCGTTGCGCTCATGGACCCGATAGGGGTCGGTGAAGAACAGATCTTCCGTTATGCGGCACATTTCAGGGTTGGAAAAACGAGTGACTTCGCTTTTTTTTTCCTCAGGCGGCTGATAGAAATCAGAGGTGTGAAACAACGTCTGCGCCAGATACTCGCCCAGCTGACGGACGGCATCAGGATACCACGCCCCCTTAACCAGCTCGCTGCGTCAGATGAGATGATCGGAAAGATCTTCCAGCACCATTGTCGCCAGGAGCGGATCGTGATGAATCACCCGCACCGTGTGCTCCGGGCAATAGCGGCCATGAATGAGCAGCTTTTCCGCCTCGATACGCGCGCGATCAAGCGTCAGCGGCGGTAAGGGTACGGTAAGCTGTCATATCGACTTCCCTGATTAGCTGCAAAAAGGCCGTAAAGGCGTAAAAACATTTAGACGTCTATACATCTTGATGGCATGTTGGCAGAATAGTAAACCAGATGCAATAACAGAAAGGTGCAGATTCCGACGTATCCGATCATCTATTCCGGCGACATCCGATCAGTTATTCCGATATTTTCCGATCACCCATTCCAGTGATATTCGATCACGTGTTCGCTCATCTTCTGACTCGGTTTTAGTCTATTTTTCCTGTGCTGGCTACTCCTTGCTCTTTGCGTAGTGATTCG
>NZ_JBLKSS010000133.1:0-14741 GCF_047607725.1 Sodalis sp. (in: enterobacteria)
AAGTCCAGCGGGAAATTGGGACGACGTCTTGAGGGTTTTGGTGGGGTTTGTTTCATGAATTGCGCCCATTAAAAAAATAATGGACATCATCTTCAATAACTTGATGGAGAATTAACAGACGGCGCTGGGCGTACGCTTACCGATATCCGGGGGCGCCCGGCAAAGGAACGACAACAGGTGCGCGAAGCACGATCCCTACCAATACTTGTTGGTCTGGAGAGTTGGGTCCGGCGCGGCGCTGCCGGAAAATATCAGCGCGGAGTTCGTGCGCCAGGAGGTGGCCGCCGGCCACGCCATCATTCCCGCCAACATCAATCACCCCGAAGCGGAGCCAATGATCATCGGTCGCCACTTTTTGGTCAAGGTCAACGCCAACATCGGTAACTCGGCGGTCACCTCTTCGATTGAGGAAGAGGTGGAAAAGCTGGTGTGGGCCACCCGCTGGTGCGCGGATACGGTGATGGATCTCTCCACCGGTCGCTATATTCACGAAACGCGTGAATGGATTCTACGCAATAGTCCGGTGCCTGTCGGTACCGTCCCGTTGTATCAGGCGCTGGAGAAAGTTCACGGCGTGGCGGAAAACCTCACTTGGGCGATCTTCCGCGATACGCTGCTGGAACAGGCGGAACAGTGTGTGGACTATTTCACCCTGCACGCGGGCGTGCTACTGCGCTATGTGCCGATGACCGCGCGACGTCTGACCGGTATTGTCTCGCGCGGCGGCTCCATCATGGCCAAATGGTGTCTGTCGCATCATCAGGAAAATTTTCTCTACGCGCATTTCCGCGAAATTTGCCAAATTTGCGCCGCCTATGACGTGCGTTGTTGCTGGGGGACGGGCTACGTCCGGGGTCGATCCAAGACGCCAACGATGAGGCGCAGTTCGCCGAGCTTTATACGCTGGGCGAGCTGACCAAAATCGCTTGGGAATACGATGTGCAGGTCATGATAGAGGGGCCGGGACATGTGCCGATGCAGATGATCCGACGCAATATGACCGAACAGCTGACGCATTGCCATGAAGCGCCTTTCTATACGCTGGGGCCGCTCACCACCGATATCGCTCCCGGCTACGACCATATCACCTCCGGTATCGGCGCCGCGCTTATCGGCTGGTACGGCTGCGCAATGCTCTGCTACGTCGCGCCGAAAGAGCATCTTGGGTTACCCAACAAAGAAGACGTCAAACAGGGCTTAATTACCTACAGAATCGCCGCCCACGCCGCCGATCTCGCCAAAGGGCACCACGGGCGCGCAGATCCGCGATAACGCGATGTCGAAAGCGCGCTTTGAATTTCACTGGGAAGACCAGTTCAACCTGGCGCTGGATCCCGACACCGCCCGCGCCTATCACGACGAAACGCTGCCGCCGGCGTCGGGCAAAGTGGCGCATTTCTGCTCCATGTGCGGCCCGAAATTCTGTTCGATGAAAATATCCCGCGAGGTTCGCGAAACGCCGACGCCCAAGCGGCGCAGGCCAGAGCGGAAGGGATGGCCGGCATGGCATCGGCGTTTCGCGAACGCGGCGGCGATATCTATCTGCCGTCTTCCGATAGCGAGGTAAGCGATGAATATTAAAGCATCATTTGCGCCGGTACCGCACCGGCTCGGCCTCTATCCGGTGTTGGATTTGCTGGCCTGGCAGCCCTCCTATATCGCTCTCGGTCACATCTTTCCCACCGCCACCAAAGTGATGCCGTCCCGCACTCAAGGACTGGAAACGCTGCGGCGTTTGGTCGCCGAGCTGCCGCCTATCCCCACCGTGGCCATTGGGGGAATCGGTCGCGAACAGGTGGAGGCGGTATTGGCGTGCGGCGTGGGCAGCGTCGCGGTGGGCAGCGCCATCACCCGCGCGCCGGACTGGCGCCAGGCGACCTCCGCCTTACAGTCGATAATAGCGACATGGGAGCGTAACCATGGCCAGTGAACCACGGCGCACGACGGCCGACGCCGACCGCTCGCCCGAGGCTAAGGCCGGCCGTTCGCCCGAGGCATTAAACGATCAGGCTTTTTTGCGCTACAGCCGCCAGCTGTTGCTGCAAGATATCGGCGTAGAGGGCAAGCAACGGCTGCAGGCGGCAACGGTACTGTTAGCGGGGCTTGGGCGGGCTGGGTTCACCGGCCGCGCTATATCTGGCGGCGGCCGGCGTCGGCACGCTGCTGCTGGCGGATGACGATGCGCTGCACATCACCAATTTACAGGGGCAAATCCTCTATCGCACCGCCGATATCGGCCGGTCGAAAGCGGAACTTGCGCAGCGCGAGCTGGCGGCGCTTAATCCCGGCGGCCGCTATCTGCCCCTTACGCCGCGGCGGGCGGGCGACTGGCTTGACGAGCAGGTGGCGCGCGCCGATCTGGTGCTGGATTGTAGCGATAATATGGCTACCCGCCACGCCATCAACGCCGCCTGCGTGCGGCGAGGGATCCCCCTTATTAGCGCCAGAGCGGTCGGTTTCGACAGCCAACTGTTAGATAGTGCGTCCGCCGTGGCGCGAGGGCTGCTATGCCTGCCTGTTTCCCGAGAAAGAGGAGGTGCAGCGCAACTGCCACACCGCCGGTGTGCTGGGTCCTGTGGTCGGCATGATGGGTACACTGCAGGCGCTAGAGGCAATTAAGCTTCTCAGCGGCGTCCACGGCGATAGCCCCGGACAATTGCGGCTGTTCGACGGCAAAACCCTGCGCCTGAACCGCGATCACCACTGCCCTGTCTGCGCGGCGGCGTTAGCGCGCCCCGCGCCGGCAGCGGGGGACCCGCACGGAGGACCCTTTAATGAAAATCACGCTCAACGACCGCCCGCTGACGCTGACGCAACCGGTGACGCTGGACGTATTACTTACTGAGCATCACCACCCGGGGCCGGGCATCGCCCTGGCCGTTAATCAGACCATCATCCCGCGCCGGCAATGGACGGAATACCGGGTGCAGGACGGTGACGATATTCTCTTATTCCAGGCAATTGCCGGAGGCTGACCCATGTTTACCCTTGCAGATACCCCATTCCGGTCACGGTTATTCACCGGTACCGGCAAATTCGCCTCGGCGCAGCTGATGCTGGACGCCATCCTCGCCTCCGGTAGCGAACTGGTTACCCTGGCGATGCGTCGGGTAGATTTACGCGGCGACGACGACGCGCTGCTACCGGCATTACGGCAGGCCGGCGTCCAGCTGCTGCCCAACACTTCCGGCGCCAAAACCGCCGATGAGGCGCTGTTCGCCACCCGTCTGGCGCGCGAAGCGTTAGGCACCCACTGGATCAAACTCGAGATCCATCCGGACATGCAATATTTATTGCCCGACCCGATAGAAACCTTAAAAGCGGCGGAGCAGTTGGTCAAAGAGGGGTTTGTGGTATTGCCCTATTGCGGCGCCGATCCGGTGCTTTGCCGTCGACTGGCGGAGGCGGGTTACGCCGCGGTGATGCCGCTGGGGTCGCCTATCGGCTCTAATCAAGGGCTGCAAACCCGTGATTTCCTGCGCATTATCATCGAACAGGCGCAGGTGTCGGTCGTCGTCGATGCGGGTATCGGTGCCCCCAGCCAAGCGTTGGAGGCGCTGGAAATGGGCGCGGATGCGGTGTTGGTGAACACCGCTATCGCCGGGGCGCAAGATCTCGTCGCCATGGCCCGCGCCTTTAGGGTCGCCCTGGAGGCCGGCGAACTCGCCCACCAGGCTGGTCTGGCGCCGCGCCGTCGTCAGGCCAGCGCCACCCGCCCGTTAACCGGCTTCTTAACACCGGCCGCGGAGGCGCAATCATGACCACCTTCACCCAGCACTGGCAACAGCTCCAATGGGACGATGTCGGCATGCGGATCCACAGCCAGACGGCCGCCGATGTCGAGCGTGCGCTCGCGGCGGAAAATCCCGGACCGGAGGAGATGATGGCGCTGCTGTCGCCGGCGGCGCTGGCTTATCTCGAGCCGTTGGCCCAGCGGGCGCAGCGGTTGACCCGCCGGCGCTTTGGCAATACCATCAATTTCTACCTTCCGCTTTATTTGTCTAATCTCTGCGCCAATGACTGTACCTATTGCGGCTTCTCCATGAGCAACCGCATCCGCCGCAAGACGCTGGATGAACAGGAGATCCTAAGCGAATGCAGCGCCATCCGCGCCAAAGGTATCGACAATGTGCTGCTGGTCACCGGCGAGCATAAAAGTAAAGTGGGTATCGACTATTTCCGCCGCTACGTGCCGCTGGTGCGCCAGGCGTTCAGTTCGCTGATGATGGAGGTGCAGCCGCTATCCCAGGCGGAGTATGCCGAGCTGAGAGGGCTGGGTTTGGACGGCGTGCTGGTTTATCAAGAAACCTATCACCTGCCCACCTATCGGCGCCATCATTTGCGCGGACAGAAGCAGGATTTTGTCTGGCGGCTCGAAACGCCGGATCGCCCGGGCCGGGATCGACAAGATCGGCCTCGGCGCACTAATCGGCCTTTCCGATAACTGGCGCGCCGACTGCTATATGCTGGCGCAACACCTGCTTTATATGCGCCACACCTATTGGCAGAGCCGCTATTCGCTGTCGTTTCCCCGGTTGCGCCCCTGCGCCGGCGGCGTCACGCCAGCCTCCCTGATGGACGAAGCCCAACTGCTACAGGTGATGTGCGCTTTTCGCCTGCTGGCGCCGGAAGTGGAGATATCCCTGTCGACCCGCGAATCCGCCCACTTCCGCGATCATGCGGTCCCTATCATGGTCAATAGCGTCAGCGCCGGCTCCAAGACGCAGCCGGGCGCTTACGTTATGCCAGCGATCGGCCGGAGCTGGAACAATTTCTGCCTCACGATAACCGCTCGCCCCAAGAGGTGGCGCAGGTCTTTATCCGCGCGGGGCTGCAGCCGGTGTGGAAAGACAGGGATCCGTATCTGGGACGCGCGACCGTCGTCCTTCGAGCGCGGGGTAAAAAAAACCGCTCCCGAAGGAGCGGTTTTGGCTTCGCCAGCGGCGAGGGACAATGCCGACAATCAGTCGTCGTTGCCGCTCAGACCCGCGTTCAGCAGTTCAGCCAGGTTGGCAGAAGCTTCATCGGCGGTAATCTGCGGCGCGGCAGGCGCTTCGCCCTGCTGACGATGGCGGGCGCGTTCCTGATGATAAGCGTAACCGGTACCGGCCGGGATTAACCGTCCGACGATGACGTTTTCCTTCAGGCCGCGCAGTTCATCGCGTTTCCCGGCAACGGCGGCTTCGGTCAGCACGCGTGTGGTTTCCTGGAACGACGCCGCGGAGATAAACGACTCCGTAGCCAGCGAGGCTTTGGTGATACCCAGCAGATCGCGCATGTAGGTCATTTCCACCTTGCCGTCGTTTTCCAACTGACGGTTGGCAATCTTGATGCGCGAGTATTCCGCCTGTTCCCCTTCCAGGAACTCCGAGCTGCCACTGCTGGCGATCGTCGCTTTACGCAACATCTGACGAACGATAACTTCGATGTGTTTATCGTTGATCTTCACGCCCTGCAGACGGTAGACATCCTGGACTTCGTTGACGATATAGCGGGTCACCGCATGCACGCCACGCAGACGCAGAATGTCGTGCGGCGATTCCGGACCGTCGGAAATCACATCGCCGCGCTCCACGCGTTCACCTTCAAATACGTTGAGCTGACGCCATTTCGGGATCATCTCTTCGTAAGCGTCGCTGCCGTCCACCGGCGAAATAACCAGGCGGCGTTTGCCTTTGGTTTCTTTACCGAAGGAAACGATACCGCTGATCTCGGCCAGAATCGCCGGCTCTTTCGGGCGACGGGCTTCAAACAGATCGGCAACACGCGGCAGACCACCGGTAATATCCTTGGTCCCGCTGGTTTCCTGCGGCAGACGCGCCAGCGTATCACCGCAGGTGATTTTGGCGCCGTCTTCCAGCTGCACGATCGTTTTGCCCGGCAGGAAGTACTGCGCCGGCATGTCGGTACCCGGCAGCAGCACATCATTGCCGTTGGCATCCACAATGCGCAGCGCCGGACGCAGATCTTTACCGCCGCCGGTACGCTCGGCGGTATCCAGTACCACGATAGAGGACAAACCGGTCAGTTCGTCGGTCTGGCGGGTAATGGTCTGGCCGTCGATCACATCGGTGAAGTGGACGAAACCGTCGACTTCAGTGATAACCGGCATGGTATGCGGATCCCAGTTGGCAACGGTTTCGCCGCCCATGATTTCCGCGCCGTCGCCTTTGGCCATCACGGCGCCATAAGGCACTTTGTAGCTTTCTTTGGTACGGCCGAATTCGTCAATCAGCTTCAGCTCGGTATTACGCGAAGTAATCACCAGCTTGCCGCTGCCGTTAACCACGAATTTGGCGTTGCTGAGACAGATGGTCCCTTTGTTCTTCACCTGAATGCTGGATTCCGCAGCGGCACGGGACGCGGCCCCGCCAATATGGAACGTACGCATGGTCAGCTGGGTGCCGGGTTCGCCGATGGACTGCGCGGCGATAACGCCGATGGCTTCGCCCTTGTTCACCAGATGCCCACGCGCCAAATCGCGGCCGTAGCAGTTGGCGCACACGCCGAAATCGGTGTCGCAGGTCACGACCGAACGCACCTTGACGCTGTCCACGGAGTTTTCTTCCAGTACGTCACACCACTGCTCGTTCAACAGGGTATTACGCTCAACCAGAATATCCGCGGTGCCCGGCTTCAGGACATCTTCCGCCGTGACGCGGCCCAGCACGCGCTCGCGCAGGGGCTCTTTCACGTCACCGCCTTCGATTACCGGCGTCATCACGATACCGGCGAAGGTGCCGCAGTCGTCCTCGGTCACCACCAGATCCTGCGCCACGTCGACCAAGCGACGGGTCAGGTAACCGGAGTTCGCGGTTTTCAGCGCGGTATCCGCCAAACCTTTACGCGCGCCGTGGGTGGAGATGAAGTACTGGAGTACGTTCAAACCTTCACGGAAGTTCGCGGTAATCGGCGTCTCGATGATCGAGCCGTCGGGCTTGGCCATCAGACCACGCATACCGGCCAACTGGCGAATCTGCGCCACCGAACCACGGGCGCCGGAGTCGGCCATCATAAAGATGCTGTTAAACGACACCTGACGTTCTTCCTCGCCGTCACGGTTAATCACCGCTTCGGTGGACAGATTGTCCATCATCGCCTTGGCGACACGCTCGTTGGCCGCGGCCCAGATATCGATAACCTTGTTATAGCGTTCGCCGGCGGTCACCAGACCCGACTGGAACTGCTCTTGGATCTCGGCGACTTCGGCTTCGGCTTCATCGATGATTTCGGCTTTCTTCGCCGGGATCACCATGTCGTCGATACCGACCGACGAGCCGGAACGGGCAGCGTAGGCGAAACCGGTGTACATAATCTGGTCGGCAAAAATGACGGTCGGCTTCAGACCCAGCACGCGATAGCAGGTATTAAGCATCTTGGAGATGGCTTTTTTACCTAGCGCCTGGTTCACCAGCGAGAACGGCAGCCCCTTCGGTACGATCATCCACAGGATGGCGCGGCCGACGGTGCTGTCCACCAGACGGGTGTTTTCCACCCACTCGCCGTTGTCGCGTTTCTCATGCTCGGTGATACGCACTTTAACGCGCGCATGCAGCTCGGCCACGCCGGCGCGATAGATGCGCTCCGCCTCTTTCGGCCCGGTCAGCACCATGCCTTCGCCTTTGCCGTTGACGCGATCACGGGTCATGTAGTACAGACCCAGCACCACGTCCTGCGACGGTACGATAATCGGCTCGCCGTTAGCGGGCGACAGGATGTTATTGGTGGACATCATCAGCGCGCGCGCTTCCAACTGGGCTTCCAGCGTCAGCGGAACGTGTACCGCCATCTGGTCGCCGTCGAAGTCGGCGTTGTAGGCCGCACACACCAGCGGGTGCAGCTGAATGGCTTTACCTTCAATCAGTACCGGCTCAAACGCCTGGATGCCCAGACGGTGCAGCGTCGGCGCACGGTTCAGCATGACCGGGTGTTCGCGGATGATCTCATCCAGGATATCCCAGACCACGGCTTCTTCGCGTTCCACCATTTTCTTGGCGGCTTTGATCGTCGTGGCGAGGCCGCGCAGTTCCAGCTTGCCGTAAATGAACGGCTTGAACAGCTCAAGCGCCATTTTCTTCGGCAGACCGCACTGATGCAGACGCAAGTACGGACCGACGGTAATAACCGAACGGCCGGAGTAGTCGACGCGTTTACCCAGCAGGTTCTGGCGGAAGCGACCTTGCTTGCCTTTGATCATGTCGGCCAGCGATTTCAACGGACGCTTGTTGGAGCCGGTAATGGCGCGGCCGCGACGGCCGTTATCCAGCAGCGCATCGACCGCTTCTTGCAGCATACGCTTTTCGTTGCGCACGATGATATCCGGCGCGGCCAGATCCAGCAGGCGCTTCAAGCGGTTATTACGGTTGATCACCCGGCGATACAGATCGTTCAGATCCGAGGTTGCAAAGCGGCCGCCGTCCAGCGGGACCAGCGGACGCAGATCCGGCGGCAGTACCGGCAGCACGATCAGGATCATCCACTCCGGCTTGTTGCCGGACTGCACGAAGGCTTCCAGCAGCTTGATGCGCTTGGTCAGCTTTTTGCGCTTGGTTTCAGAGTTGGTTTCTTCCAGCTCTTCACGCAGCTGCTCGCATTCCTGCTCCAGATCCATATTTTTCAACAGGGCCTGGATCGCTTCGGCGCCCATTTTGGCGTCAAATTCGTCACCGAACTCTTCCAGTGCGTCTAGATACTGCTCTTCAGTCAAGATCTGACGGCGCTCAAGGTTGGTCATGCCGCCTTCAACCACGACATAAGATTCAAAATACAGCACGCGTTCGATATCGCGCAGCGGCATATCCAGCAGCAGGCCGATACGGGACGGCAGCGATTTCAAAAACCAGATGTGGGTGGTGGGCGAGGCCAGCTCGATATGGCCCATGCGCTCACGACGCACCTTGGTCTGGGTCACTTCAACGCCGCATTTCTCACAGATGACGCCGCGGTGTTTCAAACGCTTGTACTTACCGCACAGGCATTCATAGTCTTTTACCGGCCCGAAAATACGCGCGCAGAACAGACCGTCGCGCTCCGGTTTAAAGGTACGGTAGTTAATGGTTTCCGGCTTCTTCACTTCACCGAAAGACCAGGAACGGATCATGTCTGGCGAGGCCAGCGCAATTTTGATCGCATCAAACTCTTCGGTCTTAGTTTGCGCTTTCAGAAACTTAAGTAAATCTTTCACGGATTGGCTCCTGTCGGAGTTGGACCTGTTAGACGCCTGAAACGCTCAGGCGCCCTTATTACCAGTGCGAATTGCCCCCGGGCGGAAAAATCAGTCTTCTTCCAGCTCGATATTGATGCCCAGCGAGCGGATTTCTTTCAACAGAACGTTGAAGGATTCCGGCATACCGGGTTCCATCATGTGATTGCCATCCACGATGTTTTTGTACATCTTGGTGCGACCGTTAACATCATCCGACTTGACGGTAAGCATTTCCTGCAGGGTGTACGCCGCGCCGTAGGCTTCCAGCGCCCACACTTCCATCTCCCCGAAGCGCTGGCCGCCGAACTGCGCCTTGCCCCCCAGCGGCTGCTGGGTAACCAGGCTGTACGAGCCGGTGGAACGCGCATGCATCTTGTCATCAACCAAATGGTTGAGTTTCAGCATGTACATATAGCCCACGGTAACCTGGCGCTCGAACTGCTCGCCGGTGCGGCCGTCGAACAAGGTGATCTGACCGGAAGTCGGCAGGCCGCCGAGCTGCAGCAGTTCCTTGATCTCTTTTTCTTTGGCGCCGTCGAATACCGGCGTGGCGATCGGCATCCCTTTCTTCAGGTTCTCCGCCAGACGCAGCACTTCCTCATCGGAGAAGGTGTTGAGATCCACCTTCTGGCGCACGTCATCACCCAAATTGTAGGCCTTCTGGATGAACTCGCGCAGTTTGGCCACTTCTTCGTGCTGCTTGAGCATGGCGTTGATCTTGTCGCCGATGCCTTTTGCCGCCATACCCAGATGGGTTTCCAGAATCTGGCCGATGTTCATACGCGACGGTACGCCCAGCGGGTTCAGAACGATATCCACCGGCACGCCGCTTTCATCGTAAGGCATATCTTCGATCGGGTTGATCTTGGAGATAACGCCCTTGTTACCGTGACGGCCCGCCATCTTGTCGCCCGGCTGAATCTGACGTTTCACCGCCAGATAGACCTTGACGATTTTCAGCACGCCCGGAGCCAGATCATCGCCCTGGGTAATTTTACGACGCTTAGCTTCCAGCTTCTTCTCGAACTCATGCTTAAGCTCGTCGTACTGCTCGGCCAGCTGTTCAAGCTGATTCTGCTTCTCTTCGGCGGCCAGGCCCAGTTCCAGCCAGCGCTCGCGGGTCAGCTTATCCAGCTTCTCCGCTTCGATGCCGCCAGAAATCAGTACGTCGCGAATACGGGCAAACAGGCCGACTTCAAAGATCTGCAGTTCTTCGGTCAGGTCTTTTTTGGCCTGCTTAAGCTGCATTTCCTCGATTTCCAGCGCGCGCTTGTCTTTTTCCACGCCGTCGCGGGTAAATACCTGAACATCGATAGCCGTACCGGAAACGCCGTTCGGCACGCGCAGCGACGAGTCTTTCACGTCGGAGGCTTTTTCACCGAAGATGGCACGCAGCAGTTTCTCCTCCGGCGTCAGCTGGGTTTCCCCTTTCGGCGTCACCTTGCCCACCAGAATATCGCCGCCGGTCACTTCCGCGCCGATATAGACGATGCCGGACTCATCCAGTTTAGAGAGCGCGGCTTCACCCACGTTCGGGATGTCGGCGGTAATTTCCTCGGGCCCCAGCTTGGTGTCGCGGGACACGCACGCCAGTTCCTGGATATGGATGGTAGTAAAACGATCTTCCTGCACCACGCGTTCGGAGACCAACATGGAGTCTTCAAAGTTGTAGCCGTTCCACGGCATGAACGCGATACGCATATTCTGACCCAGCGCCAGCTCACCCAAATCGGTGGACGGACCGTCGGCCAGCACGTCGCCGCGCTCAACCGGCTCACCCAGCGAAACGCAAGGCGTCTGGCTGATACAGGTGTTCTGGTTGGAACGGATGTATTTGGTCAGGTTGTAGATATCAATGCCCGCTTCGCCCGGATACATTTCATCCGGATTGACGTTAATCACGATACGGGAGGCGTCCACGTACTGCACCGTTCCGCCGCGTTTCGCCACGGCGGTCACGCCCGAGTCAACAGCAACCGCACGCTCCATACCGGTGCCGACCAGCGGCTTATCGGTACGCAAAGTGGGCACCGCCTGACGCTGCATGTTCGCCCCCATCAAGGCGCGGTTGGCGTCGTCGTGCTCCAGGAACGGGATTAGCGAGGCGCCGACCGACACCACCTGCTGGGTGGAGACGTCCATATAGTCAACCTGATCGCGGCTGAACAGGCTCGATTCGCCCTTGCTGCGGCAGGTCACCAGATCATCAACGAAACGACCGTCTTCGCCGAGGTTGGTGTTAGCCTGCGCGATAACGAAGTTGCCTTCCTCAATCGCCGACAAATAATGGATTTCGTCGGTGACCACACCGTCCAGCACGCGGCGATACGGCGTTTCCAGGAAACCATACTCGTTGGTCTGCGCATACACGGACAGCGAGTTGATAAGACCGATGTTCGGCCCTTCCGGGGTTTCGATGGGGCACACGCGCCCGTAATGGGTCGGATGCACGTCGCGCACTTCAAAGCCCGCGCGCTCGCGGGTCAGACCGCCCGGGCCCAGCGCGGAGATACGGCGCTTGTGGGTAATCTCAGACAGCGGGTTGTTCTGATCCATGAACTGCGACAGCTGGCTGGAGCCGAAGAACTCTTTCACCGCCGCCGAAATCGGTTTGGCGTTGATCATGTCCTGCGGCATCAGGGTATCCAGATCGCCTAAAGACAGACGCTCTTTCACCGCGCGCTCCACGCGCACCAGGCCAACGCGGAACTGGTTTTCCGCCATTTCGCCCACCGAACGGATGCGGCGGTTGCCCAAGTGGTCGATATCGTCGACTTCGCCTTTACCGTTACGGATATCGATGAGCTTCTTCATCACGTCAATGATGTCGTCTTTGCTCAGGATACCGGAACCTTCGATCTCTTCCCGCAGCAGCGAACGGTTGAATTTCATCCGGCCTACCGCGGACAGATCGTAACGATCTTCCGAGAAGAACAGATTTTCAAACAGGTTCTCGGCGGCTTCGCGGGTCGGCGGCTCGCCGGGGCGCATCATGCGGTAGATTTCCACCAGCGCGCTGAGGCGATCGCTGGTCTGATCGACGCGCAGCGTCTCGGAAATATAGGCGCCGTGGTCCAGGTCGTTGGTGAACAGCGTTTCAATACGCTTGTGCCCCGCCTGGCTCAGCTTGGCCAGCAGGTCCAGCGTCAGTTCCATATTGGCGGGAACAATGATTTCACCGGTGTTTTCATCGATGTAATCTTTTACCACCACCTTGCCGATAATGTATTCGACAGGGACTTCGATCTGCGCGACGGCGTCTTTTTCTAGCTGACGAATATGGCGCGCGGTGATGCGACGGCCTTTTTCGACATAAACGGTACCGTTGGCCTTGATATCAAACGAGGCGGTTTCACCACGCAAGCGCTCGGGAATAAGTTCCATCTGCAGCTTTTTGTCGTGAATTTCGTAAACCACTTTGTCGAAGAACGTATCCAGGATCTGGCCGGTGCTGTAGTTCAGCGCGCGTAGAATGATGGTCGCCGGCAATTTGCGGCGGCGGTCGATACGGACGAACAAATTGTCTTTCGGGTCGAACTCGAAATCCAACCAGGAGCCGCGGTAAGGAATAATGCGTGCGTTATACAGCACTTTACCGGAGGAGTGCGTCTTACCCTTGTCGCTGTCGAAAAATACGCCGGGACTACGGTGCAGCTGGGAAACGATAACACGTTCGGTGCCGTTGATGACAAAGGTACCGTTGTCGGTCATGAGCGGGATTTCGCCCATGTAGACTTCCTGTTCCTTGATGTCTTTTACCGTGCCTTCCGGCGCTTCGCGCTCATAAATGATAAGGCGCAGCTTCACGCGCAGCGGTGCGGAAAACGTCACCCCACGGATCTGGCACTCTTTGACATCAAAAATAGGCTCGCCCAGACGGTAACTGACATATTGCAGCTCAGAGTTGCCGCTGTAGCTTTGTATAGGGAATACGGAACGGAAAGCTGCTTCCAGACCGTACTGACCTTCCGGATCTTGCTCGATGAACTTCTGAAACGAGTCAAGCTGGATGGATAGGAGATAGGGAACGTCCAAAACCTGCGGACGTTTTCCGAAGTCCTTACGAATGCGTTTTTTTTCGGTATAGGAGTAAACCATAGGGTTCCTCAGCTCGCTGACAAGTCGACCCACTCTGTCCGCCCTACTAGGACAGTACATGCAACACCATTTTCGTGTTCGGAGATTTGCTATCCTCTCCGCAATACCTGTTTCTATCACTCTTAAATCATTTCGCTGCACTTTGCTAAACCAGGGAGGTTCGGCAGGCGATGCAGTATATTAAGTCGCCGATAGAAAAAAATATTGTGGTTAATCAGCAGCTAAATGATGTGAAACGCCACTGATCCCCTACAGCGCAAAAAGGCTGGTGACCCAAAAGCCACCAGCCATCAGCCTAAATTAGGCTGCAACCTGGAAGGTTAACTTATTTAACCTCAACAGAAGCACCCGCTTCTTCCAGGGCTTTCTTCAGTGCGTCAGCGTCATCTTTGCTCACGCCTTCTTTCAGGTTGGCAGGTGCGGATTCAACCAGGTCTTTGGCTTCTTTCAGGCCCAGACCGGTAGCGCCACGCACGGCTTTGATGACGGTAACTTTGTTCGCGCCGATTGCGCTCAGCACAACGTCAAACTCGGTTTTTTCTTCTACGGCTTCAGCCGGGCCACCCGCGGCAACGGCGACAGCTGCAGCGGCGGAAACGCCGAATTTTTCTTCCATCATGGAGATCAGTTCAACCACGCCCGTTACGGACATTTCGCCAACTGCGTCCACAATTTGTTCTTTAGTGATAGACATAACAACTGTTCCTAGAATTCAGAAAGTGTGTATACGTTTGCAATTGCTTCAGAATAAAGCCGGCGATTATGCCGCTTCTTTCTGATCGCGCAGTGCGGCCAGCGTGCGAACCAGTTTGCCTGCAGAGGCTTCTTTCATGGTTGACATCAGGCGGGCGATTGCTTCTTCGTAAGTTGGCAGGGTTGCCAGGCGGTCGATCTGCGACGCAGGGATAACTTCGCCTTCAAAGGCAGCGGCTTTAACCTCAAAATTGGCATTGTCTTTGGCAAAAGCCTTGAACAAACGAGCGGCTGCGCCCGGGTGTTCGTTAGAAAATGCAATCAGGGTCGGACCGACAAACGTGTCTTTCAGGCACTCAAAAGGGGTGCCTTCAACGACGCGGCGCATCAGCGTGTTGCGAACAACGCGCATGTAAACAACTGCTTCACGACCTGCTTTACGCAGTTCAGTCATTTTATCTACCGTAACGCCGCGAGAATCCGCAACAACGGCAGACAGCGCGCCTTTGGCTACTTCGCTGACTTCAGCAACAATCGCTTGTTTGTCTTGAAGATTTAATGCCATTAGCTTGTGCTCCTGGATTTAGCCGGGGAAAACCCCCGGAATTCACTTCACATACCATCACAGTGACGGTAAGCGTCGACATACGGTGAGCAGAATCCAGCAAACGAATATGTTATTCAGGCTCTGTCACCGTCTACGCAGGAAAATTAAGTGCTGTGACACACACACACACACACACNC
>NZ_JBLKSS010000133.1:14746-17759 GCF_047607725.1 Sodalis sp. (in: enterobacteria)
TGCGGTCTTGGACGGAGGCTTGGATAGGCCAAGCTCCAACCGAAAAAATCTTGGCGTTGCGCCCGCGGTCAAAAGGAAACCGCCCCGGCGAAACTTCGGGCGTCAGATTCTAGACAAATCCAACGCCCGCGTAAAGCAATAATTAAGCGGTCGCCGTGGACAGGCCGCTTTGATCGATTGCTACACCTGCGCCCATGGTGGTGGATAGGCTGACTTTCTTGATGTAAACGCCCTTGGCCTGCGTCGGTTTAGCTTTTTTCAGCGCAACCAGCAGAGCTTCCAGGTTTTCTTTCAATTTGTCAGACTCAAAGTCCACTTTACCGATGGGGGTGTGGATGATGCCGTTTTTGTCGTTGCGATAGCGCACCTGACCGGCTTTGGCGTTTTTAACCGCTTCAGCGACGTTCGGGGTAACGGTGCCGACTTTCGGGTTCGGCATCAGGCCGCGTGGACCGAGAATCTGGCCCAGCTGGCCGACGACACGCATCGCGTCCGGAGAAGCGATAACCACGTCGAAGTTGAACTCGCCTTTTTTGATCTGGTCAGCCAGATCATCCATGCCCACCAGATCCGCGCCGGCGGCTTTTGCCGCTTCGGCGTTGGCGCCCTGGGTGAACACGGCAACGCGAACGCTGCGGCCGGTGCCGTGCGGCAGCACGGTGGCGCCGCGGACGTTCTGATCGGATTTACGTGCATCAATGCCCAGATTAACGGCAACGTCGATGCTTTCGACGAACTTGGCGGTGGCCAGTTCTTTCAGCAGCGCCACGGCTTCGCTGATATCGTACTGTTTGGTGGAATCAACTTTGTCGCGGATGACGCGCATGCGCTTGGTCAGTTTAGCCATTTATTAATCCTCCACTACCAGGCCCATGGAACGCGCGGTACCCGCAATGGAGCGGGACATCGCTTCCACATCGGCACCGGTCATATCAGCCGCTTTGGTTTCCGCGATTTCACGGACCTGAGCGCTGGTCACTTTACCGACATTTTCTTTATTCGGCTTACCGGAACCGGATTTGATGCCCGCGGCTTTCTTCAGCAGCACGGCGGCCGGCGGCGTCTTGGTAACGAAAGTGAAAGAACTGTCGGAATACACGGTGATAACAACCGGAATCGGTAACCCTTTTTCAATGCTTTCGGTTTTGGCATTGAAGGCTTTGCAGAATTCCATGATGTTAACGCCCTGCTGACCCAGGGCCGGACCTACCGGCGGACTCGGGTTTGCCATGCCTGCAGCAACCTGCAGTTTGACATAGGCTTGTACTTTCTTGGCCATGTTGATTTCCTTTAATGGGTGATAGCGCCGGTTAAGGCTCCCCGTGAATAAGCGTTTACGCGCTCAAGGACGCATAAAAACGAAAGGCGCAAAATTTTAGATTAATTTCGCGCCCCGAGCAAGAAGAAATGTGATTAGGGGACTTAGCCTTTCTCGACCTGACCGAAGTCCAGCTCCACCGGCGTGGCGCGACCAAAGATCGACACCGACACCTTCAGGCGGCTTTTCTCGTAGTCCACCTCTTCCACCACGCCGTTGAAGTCGGCGAAGGGGCCATCGTTGACGCGGACCAGCTCGCCCGGCTCGAAAAGGGTTTTCGGCCGCGGCTTGTCGCCGACCTGCTGCAGGCGGTTCATGATGGCATCGACTTCTTTGTCGCTGATAGGCGCAGGACGATCCGAGGTGCCGCCGATGAAGCCCATGACGCGCGGTACGCTGCGCACCAGATGCCAGCTGGCGTCATTCATCACCATCTGCACCAGGACGTAGCCCGGGAAGAATTTACGTTCGCTTTTGCGACGCTGGCCGCCGCGAATTTCAACCACCTCTTCCGTTGGCACCATCACTTCGCCAAACAGCTCTTCCATATCATGAAGTTTGATATGTTCGCGGAGGGACTGCGCTACGCGTCCCTCAAAACCGGAAAACGCCTGAACGACGTACCAGCGTTTTTTTGGAGCTTCGGACATCTTAGAACCTCATGCCAGTAATAAACGATACCACACGGACCAGAATGCCATCCAGTCCCCACAGAATCAGTGACATCACGGCGGTCACCGCGGCGACGATCAACGTGGTATGTAACGTTTCCTGGCGGGTCGGCCAAATCACTTTACGTACTTCAGTACGCGCTTCACGCGCAAACGCAACGGTGGACTTGCCTTTGGCAGTCATCATGACCACACCGCCCGCGATAGCGATAATAAGCACGACAGCCAGCGCTCGCAGGGGTAAGTTGTAATCGCGGTAAAAATAGTTACCGACGATGGCCACGACCAATAGAATCGCGACGACTAACCACTTAACCACTTCCAGGCCGCGCCCCCTTCCTTGAGCTTCGGTATTCGCACTCATAAAAAAAACCTGTCACATAGGATTCAGACAAACAACTTATCAGCCCCGTAAAGATTGAGGCTACCAACCGAAGCATGCTCTGAATTAGCAACAAAACCTCGACGTTTTACGCCGCAGAAGCAAGAGCCCATCTCACCAATGATTATGACCTAAAATCGCTGATGAGATAGGTTCTCTGTCACAGCGTAGAAAAAGGGCATCAAATGATGCCCTTTAACCGCATGTCGCGTCAAATGGTTATTCGACAAATGTCGGCATTTGCCGGCTTAAGCGATAACTTTGGCAACAACGCCGGCGCCAACGGTACGGCCACCTTCGCGAATGGCGAAACGCAAACCGTCGTCCATGGCGATCGGGGCAATCAGGTTGACAACCATCTTGATGTTGTCGCCAGGCATCACCATTTCAACGCCTTCCGGCAGTTCGATGGTACCGGTCACGTCAGTGGTACGGAAGTAGAACTGAGGACGGTAGCCTTTGAAGAACGGCGTGTGGCGGCCGCCTTCGTCTTTGCTCAGGATATACACTTCCGATTCAAACTGGGTGTGCGGCTTGATCGAGCCCGGCTTGGCCAAAACCTGGCCACGCTCGACGTCATCACGCTTGGTGCCGCGCAGCAGCACGCCCACGTTCTCGCCGGCACGACCTTCGTCCAGCAGT
>NZ_JBLKSS010000134.1:0-17381 GCF_047607725.1 Sodalis sp. (in: enterobacteria)
CTATCATCGCCGGATTATCCATGATCTGACAGCCGTCCCTTATAGGATGCGGGTTCACTAGGCATCGTAGTGGAACATATTCTTACCGGGCCATACAACAAACCCACCAATAATTCAAGACGTCCTCCACGGGGTGCTTACCGCTGCGCCAGCATGATCCACGAAATCGGCCTAAGCATTGATATCAAACGCGCTCCGCACCATGCCGCTTATCTCGTCCGCCATACCGACCTTCCCGGTTTTACCCCCGCCCAGCAAAAGCTTATCGCCACGCTGCTGCAAAACCAGAGCAACCACATCGATTTAACCAGTTGAATGAGCAAAATAGCCTGCCGCCGCGCATCGCCCAACGCCTATGCCGGTTGATGCGGCTGGCGCTCATCTTTGCCAGCCACCGGCGCGACGACGCGTTGCCCGCGGTGGAGCTGCGCGCCATGGACGAGACGCTGCACGTGCTGTTGCCCCACGACTGGTTAAACCAGCATCCGCTGCGGGCGGAATACCTGGAGCAAGAAAGCCAGTGGCAGAGTTATGTCCACTGGCCGTTATTGCTGGAAGAAGCACCGCCAAGCTGAGCTATCGGCTCAGCTAATGCCCCGTCGCGGCCGTTGTTGCCGCGAAAAGCGCCGCCGGGCGCATCAGCCGGGTAAAAACACCGCAGGCGCTAAGCCCCGCCTGAATCGCGTCCTCCAGCCCTGCATAACGTTTTCCCGCGCGCAAAGCGGGAAACGCCTTACCCGCCCTCGCCGCGCGCCGCGGCCAGCTGGGCGCGAAGACTGGCCAGATGGCCCTGTCCACGACTCATCCGCTCCTCGGCGCTGACCGGTTTACGCACCTGCTCCCATGCCAAATCGTCCTGCGGCAGTTCCAGCAAGAAGCGGCTCGGTTCCGGTTTGACCAGTTCGCCGTATTGACGCCGCTCGTGGCACAGGGTGAAGGTTAATTCCTTTTGCGCGCGGGTAATGCCGACATAGGCCAGGCGGCGCTCCTCATCGATATTGTTCTCGTCGATACTGCTTTGATGCGGTAACAGCCCCTCTTCCATGCCGACCAGGAATACATAAGGAAACTCCAATCCCTTAGAGGCGTGCAGCGTCATCAGCTGCACCTGATCCAACTCTTCCTCGCTCTCGCCGCGCTCCATCATATCGCGCAGGGTAAAACGGGTGACCACCTGATCCAGCGTCATCGCTTCATTCAAATCGGAGCCGGTCAGCATCTCGGTCATCCAGCTGAACAGCTGGTTAACGTTTTTCATCCGCATTTCCGCCGCTCTCGGACCGGGAGAGCTTTCATACAGCCAGCTTTCATAGTCGATACCGTGGATGAGTTCACGCACCGCCGCGACCGGCTCCCGCTCTGCCTGGCGGGCGATGCTGTCCAGCCAGCGGGTGAACTGCTGCAGCGATTCCAGGCCGCGGCCGCTCAGCGTTTGCTCCAGGCCCAGATCGAAGCTGGCGGTGAACAGGCTCTTGTCGCGCTGCGTCGCCCAAGTACCCAATTTCGCCAGCGTCGCCGCGCCGATCTCCCGGCGCGGGGTATTCACCATCCGCAAAAACGCGCTATCGTCATCGGGATTGGTCAGCACGCGCAGATAGGCGAGCAGATCCTTAATCTCGGGGCGTGAAAAAAACGACGTTCCGCCGGAGATGCGATAAGGAATGCGGTTTTGCATCAGCATCTTTTCAAACAGCCGCGACTGGTGATTACCGCGATAGAGAATGGCGTAATCGCGATAGCGGGTCTTGTTGATGAAATGGTGGGCGATCAATTCTCCCACCACCCGCTCGGCCTCATGATCTTCATTATTGGCGGTGATCACTTTTAGGATCTCTCCATAGCCCAGCCGGGAAAACAGCCTTTTCTCAAATACATGCGGATTGTTGGCGATAAGAATATTGGCGGCGTTGAGTATGCGCTCGGTGGAGCGGTAATTCTGCTCCAGCTTAATCATCGCGAGCGTCGGGAAATCTTGTTGCAACAGCGCCAGATTTTGCGGCCGCGCGCCACGCCAGGAGTAAATCGACTGATCGTCGTCGCCTACCACGGTGAAACGGCCCCGCGGCCCTACCAGCAGCTTTACCAGTTCGTATTGGCTGGTGTTGGTGTCCTGATATTCATCCACCAGCAGATAGCGCAGCCGGTTTTGCCAACGCTCGCGCACCGCCTCGTCGCGCTGCAGCAGCTTGGTGGGTCGCAGGATCAAATCGTCGAAATCCAGCACATTGCAGGTGATCAGATGATTGTCGTAGAGTTCGTAACAGTGGGCGAACAGCTTATCCCGCTCGGAACGCGCGGCCGCCGCGGCCTGCGGCGGCGACAACAGATCGTTCTTCCAGTTGGAAATGGCTGCGGTAAGCTGATTAAGCAAGTCCTTGTCCCCTTCCAGCCACGGCTCGGTGAGATCCTTTAACAGCGTCAGTTGGTCCTGCTCATCGAACAGCGAAAATTTGGCCTTCATGCCCAATGCCTTATATTCGCGCTTGATGATAGCCAGCCCGAGCGTATGGAACGTGGCAACGGTCAACCCGCGCGCCTCAGCGCGGCCCAGGGTTTGCGCCACCCGCTCTTTCATCTCACGCGAGGCTTTATTGGTAAAGGTGACCGCCGCGATATGGCGCGCCTGGTAACCGCAACCGCGGATCAAATGGGCGATTTTATTGGTGATGACCCGCGTTTTGCCCGAGCCGGCGCCGGCCAGCACCAGGCAGGGTCCAGTGACGAATTCGACGGCTTGCTGTTGGCTCGGATTAAGGCGCATAAGTAATTCCCGGGCAAAAGCGGTGGCGGAGGACGGAGGGGATTGTAGCAGAAAGCGGCGCCGAGGTTTATCCCCGCGGTCTGTCGACGAGCGTTTTACGGCAGGCGCCCCCGCCGGCGTCGAGCCCCTGCCCGGTTGACGCCGCGGCAGGGCGCCTATTCGCCACCGCCGGAACGCCGCTGCCCCGCTACAGGGGGGATAAACTCACCGGCAGTTCACCCCCTATGCACCCACAACGGGGATAAACGCACCGCCAGCGCCCCGCGATACCCCGCCGCGGTCGGGCCGTGTTCGCCGGCAGCAGGCAAAAAAAAGCCCCCGCCGTTCGGCGGGGGCACGAACCTTTGGCGAGTCATCCGGGGGGATGACCCAACTCTCTGTCAGTTGGCGACCGCGATGCGTTTCATATCCTTCATGTAACCGCGCAATTCGGCGCCCACGATTTCGATCGGATGCTGGCGAATCGCTTCGTTGACATCGCGCAGGCGCACATTGTCGATTTCACCCTCGGCCACAGGTTTGCCCAAATCCCCCGCCTGCAGGTTGCCCATAAACGCCTCTTTAAGCAACGGCACGGCGGCATTGGCGAACAGATAGTTGCCATATTCTGCGGTGTCGGAAATGACCACGTTCATCTCATACAGACGCTTGCGGGCGACGGTGTTGGCAATGAGCGGCAATTCATGCAGGGATTCGTAATAGGCCGACTCGGCGATGATACCGGAACGGGTCATGGTTTCAAATGCCAGCTCCACGCCGGCTTTTGCCATGGCGATCATCAGCACGCCGTGGTCAAAATAGGTCTGCTCGCTAATTTTGCCGTCGTACTGCGGCGCATTTTCAAACGGCATGCGGCCGGTTTCTTCGCGCCAGCCGAGCAGTTTGACATCATCGTTGGCCCAATCGGCCATCATGCCGCTGGAGAAGGCACCGGTAATGATATCGTCCATGTGTTTTTCAAACAGCGGCTGCATCAGTTGCTTCAGTTGCTCGGACAGCGCAAAAGCGCGCAACTTCGCGCTGTTGGACAATCGGTCCATCATCAGCGTGATGCCACCCTGCTTCAGCGCTTCGGTGGTGGTTTCCCAGCCGAACTGAATCAGTTTGCCGGCGTAGGCCGGGTCGACGCCGTCGGCGACCATCTTGTCGAAGCACAGCAGCGAGCCGGCCTGCAGCATACCGCAGAGGATGGTCTGTTCGCCCATCAGATCCGACTTGACCTCGGCGACGAAGGAGGATTCCAGCACGCCCGCGCGATGACCGCCGGTCGCGGCCGCCCAGGCTTTGGCCAGCGCCATCCCCTCGCCCTTCGGATCGTTTTCCGGATGCACGGCGATAAGGGTCGGCACGCCAAAGCCGCGTTTGTACTCTTCGCGCACCTCTGTCCCAGGGCATTTCGGCGCCACCATGATAACGGTGATGTCGCGGCGGATTTGCTCGCACACTTCAACAATGTTGAAGCCGTGGGAATAGCCCAGCGCGGCGCCTTGTTTCATCAGCGGTTGTACCGCCTGAACCACCGCGGAGTGTTGCTTGTCGGGGGTCAGGTTGACGACCAGGTCCGCTTCCGGCACCAGCTCTTCATAGGTGCCGACGCGAAAGCCGTTTTCCGTCGCTTTACACCAGGAGGGGCGCTTCTCGGCAATCGCTTCTTTACGCAGCGCGTAGGCAATATCCAACCCGGAGTCGCGCATATTCAGCCCCTGGTTCAAGCCCTGGGCGCCACAGCCGATGATCACCACTTTTTTGCCATGTAAGTAACCCGCTTCATCGACGAACTCATCGCGGCTCATGAAACGACATTTACCCAACTGCGCCAACTGCTGACGCAGGTTTAAGGTGTTGAAATAGTTAGCCATGGTGCAACTCCATCATCAGGTATCAGGGCGTGCCGTAGGCGTTCGCCCGCGGACAGGAATCTTTTCTGCCAACCACTATAAAGCAGGAAAAGCATTGCTTAAATTGATATATTAACAATCTGACCTTGCAGAATCTGCAATACCACTTGCCGGCAATACGCGACTGTGGATTTCATTCACTCTCGGGGCGAATCCATGGATATCCCGCGACCTCAAGTTGTTTCTCCACCTGGCGGAAAGCCGCCACTTCGGCCGTAGCGCCAAGGCGATGCATGTCAGCCCGTCGACCCTGTCGCGCCAGATTCCAGCGGTTGGAGGAGGACGTCGGGCAGACGCTGTTTTTACGCGACAACCGTACTGTACAGTTGACCGACGCAGGCCCGCAACTGAAAGAATTCGCGCAACAAACCCTGCTGCAATACCAGCAGCTGCGCCATCGCCTCGGTCAGCATGGACCTTCGCTCAGCGGCGAATTGCGGCTGTTTTGCTCGGTAACCGCTGCCTACAGCCATTTGCCGCCGATCCTCGATCTGTTTCGCGCCGAGCATCCGCTGGTGGAAATAAAACTCACTACCGGCGGCGCATTGAACTCTGGTTTCGCAGCAACAATATCAGCAATCCACTGATTTATGCCACCGTCGCGGGCAATGAAGCGATTGTGTCGATGGTGGCACTGTGCTGCGGTATCGCGCTGATCCCGTCGGTGGTGATGGACAATTCGCCGGAACCGGTGCGTAGCCGCATCACCCTGCTGGAGCACGGCACTCCGGTCGCGCCGCTGGCGCTGGCGCTGGGTGTCTGTGCGCAAAGAAAGCAGCTACAAGAGCCGCTGATCGACGCCTTCTGGCAACTGCTGGAGCGCTAACCGGCGCTTGACGCCCGGTTCACCCCGGCGGACAGGGTGGTTATCCGCCAGGAACAAGCGAAACGCCGGATTGGCGGTAACATCGTGGCATTCATAGCCCAAGGCCGAAAGATGATGATCGAATTCCGGTTCGCGCTCCACCAATTCAAACCCCGCCAGCACCCGGCCATAATCCGTGCCGTGGCTGCGGTAGTGAAACAGCGTAATATTCCAGCGCGTGCCCAGCGTGTACAAAAATTTCAGCAATACCCCGGGGGATTCGGGAAACTCGAAGCTGTATAAGCGCTCGCGCAGCGGCTTCGACGGGCGACCGCCCACCATATAACGGACATGAAGCTTGGCCATCTCATCGTCGGAAAGATCCGCCACCTGGTAACCGCCGGCGGCCATTTCCGCCAGGATTTCCTCGCGCTCCTCGCGCCCGCGGGTCAGCCTAACGCCGACGAAAATACAGGCGTTATCGGCATCGCTATAGCGATAATTGAATTCGGTAACCGGCCGGCCGCCCAAAAGCGCGCAAAAGGCCAGAAAACTGCCCTTTCTTTCCGGAATGGTCACCGCCATAAGCGCCTCGCGCTGCTCGCCCAGTTCACAGCGCTCCGAGACATAGCGCAGGCCGTGAAAATTGACGTTGGCACCGGACAGCACATGCGCCAGACGCTCATCGCGGATGCCGTGAAGCTGGACATATTTTTTCATTCCCGCCAGCGCCAGCGCACCGGAGGGCTCGGCAATCGCCCGCACGTCTTCAAACAAATCCTTCACCGCCGCGCAAATCGCGTCGCTGTCCACGGTAATGACATCATCGAGATAATCGCGGCACAGACGGAAGGTTTCATTACCGATGCGCCGTACCGCCACGCCTTCGGCAAACAGACCGACCCGCGGCAAATCCACGGGCTCGCCGGCCCGCAGCGCCGCCGCCAGACACGCGGACTCTTCCGCTTCAACGCCGATAACCTTGATTTGCGGCATCAGGTGTTTTATCAGCACCGCCACGCCCGCAGCCAGACCGCCGCCGCCCACCGGCACAAAAATGCGGTCCAGATGGGCGTCCTGCTGCAGCAACTCCATCGCCAGCGTCCCCTGGCCGGCGATCACCGCCGGATGATCGAACGGCGGCACAAAGGTCATATTGCGCTCGAGCGCCAACTCAATGGCTTTCGCCTTGGCTTCATCAAAGTTGGCGCCGAATAACAGCGGTTCGCCGCCGAAGCCGCGCACCGCGTCCACTTTGATATCGGCGGTATTGATTGGCATCACGATGAGCGACGGAATGCCGAGACGGCTGGCGGAGAGCGCCACGCCTTGGGCGTGGTTGCCCGCCGAGGCGGTAATCACGCCGCAGGCCCGCTGCGCCGCACTCAGCCCCGCGCTCATCGCGTAGGCGCCGCGCAGTTTAAAGCTGTGCACCGGCTGACGGTCTTCACGTTTCACCAGTACGGTATTGCCGAGACGTTCCGACACCTTAGTCATCACCTGCAGCGGCGTGACCTGGGCCACTTCATACACCGGCGCGAGTAGCGCGGCGCGCAGGTATTCCGCAGGGCAAGGCTCAGCGGAAAACGGTTGAGACTCAGCCATGGCGCCTTATCCTCCCAGCTTGGCTTTATCGCGCACCGCGCCTTTATCCGCGCTGGTCGCCAAACTGGCATAGGCTTTCAGGGCGAACGACACCTGGCGCTCACGCGCGACCGGCGTCCAGGCTGCGCCACCGCGCGCCAGTTCGGTCTCGCGACGCGCGGCCAGTTCGCTATCGGCCACATCCAGCACAATGCCGCGACCGGCGATATTAATATCGATAATATCTCCGTCGCGCACCAGCCCGATCAGGCCGCCGCTGGCGGCTTCCGGCGACACATGGCCGATAGACAATCCCGAGGTACCGCCGGAAAAGCGGCCATCGGTAATCAGCGCGAAGCTTTTACCCAGCCCCATGGACTTAAGGAAGGTGGTGGGATAAAGCATTTCCTGCATTCCCGGTCCGCCTTTCGGGCCTTCGTAGCTGATCACCACGACATCACCGGCCACCACTTTACCGCCAAGGATGGCCTCGGACGCGGCTTCCTGACTTTCATACACTTTGGCCGGCCCGCGGAACACCAGGCTGCCTTTGTCGACGCCGGCGGTTTTCACGATGCAGCCGTCTTCGGCAATGTTGCCGTACAGCACCGCCAACCCGCCGTCCTGGCTATAGGCAAATTCACGGGCGCGGATGCAGCCTTCCTGACGATCGTCATCCAGCGACGGCCAGCGACACTCCTGGGAAAACGCCTGGGTGGTGCGGATACCCGCCGGCCCGGCGGCGTACATGCTTTTTACCGCCGCGTCGTCGGTCACCATGATATCGTAGCGTGCCAGCGTTTCCGGCAGCGACAGCCCGAGCACGTTACGCACGTCGCGATTAAGCAGGCCGCTGCGGTCCAGCTCGCCCAGAATGCCGATGACACCGCCGGCGCGGTGTACGTCTTCCATGTGGTATTTTTGCGTGCTGGGCGCGACCTTACATAAATGCGGCACCTTCCGCGACAGACGATCGATATCGGCCATGGTAAAGTCCACTTCGCCTTCTTGCGCCGCGGCCAACAGATGGAGCACGGTATTGGTCGAGCCGCCCATGGCAATATCCAGGGTCATGGCGTTTTCAAACGCGGCTTTGCTGGCGATACTGCGCGGCAGCGCGCTGGTATCATCCTGCTCATAGTAGCGTTTGGCTAACCCGACGATACGCTCGCCGGCGTTCAAGAACAGTTGTTTGCGATCGGCGTGGGTCGCCAGCAGCGAACCGTTGCCCGGCTGGGAAAGGCCAAGCGCCTCGGTCAGGCAATTCATCGAGTTGGCGGTAAACATGCCGGAGCACGATCCGCAGGTCGGACAGGCGGAACGTTCGATCTGGTTACTGTCTTCATCCGAGACATGGGGATTGGCGCCCTGAATCATGGCGTCAATCAGATCCAACTTGATGATTTTATCCGACAGCTTGATTTTACCGGCTTCCATTGGGCCGCCGGAAACAAAAATGACCGGTATGTTCAAGCGCAGCGACGCCATCAGCATCCCGGGGGTGATTTTATCGCAGTTGGAAATGCACACCATGGCGTCGGCGCAATGGGCATTCACCATGTATTCCACCGAATCGGCGATAAGCTCGCGCGATGGCAGAGAGTACAGCATACCGCCGTGCCCCATCGCGATGCCGTCGTCCACCGCGATGGTATTAAACTCCTTCGCTACCCCGCCGGACGCTTCGATTTGTTCGGCGACCAGCTTACCCAGATCGCGCAGATGTACGTGGCCCGGCACAAACTGGGTAAAGGAGTTGACCACGGCGATAATCGGTTTACCGAAATCGTCGTCAGTCATCCCCGTGGCGCGCCAGAGGGCGCGTGCGCCGGCCATATTACGGCTGTGCGTGGTGGTAGTGGAACGGTACTTAGGCATGCTCATAACTCCAGTTATTCAGATGGCCAGGGCAGCCGTAGCGCCCCGGCGCGAAAGCTTTATCGTTATTGATTGACCGGATCCAACCAGCCCCATTTATCTTCAGTCTCGCCGGTAAACAGCCCAAAGAACGCCTGCTGCAACTGCTTGGTGACCGGACCGCATTTGCCGATACCGACCTTGATGCCGTCAACGCTGCGCACCGGGGTTATCTCGGCGGCGGTACCGGACATGAAGACCTCATCGGCCAGATAAAGAGATTCGCGGGACAAGAACTGTTCCCGCACTTCCAGTCCGGCCGCGACGGCCAGCTTGATAATGGCGTCGCGCGTGATGCCGGGCAGCGCAGAAGAGGTGAATGGCGGTGTGAACAAAATGCCGTCTTTCACTTCAAACAGGTTCTCGCCGGCGCCCTCGGAAACATAACCGTGCACGTCAAGGGCAATACCCTCTTGATAACCATGGCGGCGTGCTTCGCTGCCCACCAGCATTGAGGACAGGTAATTGCCGCCGGCTTTAGCCGCGGTCGGAATGGTATTGGCCGCCGCGCGGTTCCAGGAAGACACCATCGCGTCAATCCCTTGATCCAGGGCCTCTTCCCCCAGATAAGCTCCCCAGGGGAACGCGGCGATAATCACGTCGGTGGTGTAGCCCGCCGGCGGGTTCACGCCCATGCCGACATCGCCGACAAACACCAGCGGCCGGATATAGGCGCTGACCAGTTTATTTTTCAGTATAACGACGCGCGTGGCCGTCATCAGCTCATCGACGCTTTGCGTCACCGGCATGCGATAGATTTTGGCCGAATTATACAGGCGCTGCAGATGTTCACGATGACGAAATACCACCGGGCCTTTATGCGAATCGTAGCAACGTACACCTTCAAAGACTGATGACCCGTAATGCAGCGCATGCGACATTACATGGACTTTGGCTTCTGCCCACGGAACCATCTCACCGTTAAACCAAATGAAATCAGCTTTCTTCGTTGTCATTTTCTTCTTTCCTTACCCGGCCTTAGGCACGTATTTGTTGTGATGTTAATTGCTGGATCTCGACACAGGCGACATCCATTAGCTTGCTCAATTGTGCAGACAATAAGTCCACGGACCGCTTGCTGGCAACGGTCAAGTGAATATTTATACCTTCAGCCTCCGTGCGCGGCGTCATATTTAATGCGCACAGCTCAAAACCGCGGTGGCGGACCACCCGTAAAATACGCTCCACGACTTCCAGGCGAAAGCGCGCCTGAATGGAAAGGGAATGTTGCATCATGATGATTTCTCCAGCATGGTTTCATTACCGGCGCCCGGGGGCACCAGCGGCCAGACATTCTCAAGCTCATCGATAGAGACATGCAGCAGGAACGGTCCCGGTTGGGTAAACAGGGTTTCCAGCGCCTGCGGGATTTGGTCTTTGCGAGTGATGTGCAGGCCGGGAATGTTGAAGGCACTGGCCAGCGTGAGAAAATCGGGGTTATCGGTCAGGGTGGTTTCGCTATAACGTTTATCAAAAAATAACTGCTGCCATTGACGGACCATACCTAAACGCTGGTTATCCAACAGCACGATTTTCAGCGGCAACCGTTTTCGCTTAATGGTGGTCAGCTCCTGCACGTTCATCATGAAGGAGCCGTCGCCGGAGACGCAAATGACGGTATCCCGCGGCCGGGCAATCTGCGCGCCGATCGCGGCGGGAATGCCGAACCCCATCGTCCCCAGCCCGCTGGAGGTGATGAAATTCTCCGGCCGGCTGAAACGCATATGCTGGGCGGCCCACATCTGATGTTGCCCCACATCGGTGGTCACGACGGCGTCATCGGGGGCGCGATCGCTAATGGCCCGCAGCAGCGCCGGCGCGTAAATCCCCTCGCCGGGGTGATCATAGCGCCAGCGGTACTCCGCCTTCAGCGCCTGGGTTTCGACGCGCCAGGTGTCGATGGACATCGGCTGCGCCAGCGCCGGCAACAGATGATTCAGGTCCCCCAGCAGCGCAATATGCGCCTGACGCAGCTTGCCCAATTCGGCAGGATCAATATCCAGATGAATCACTTTGGCATGGGGGGCGAAAGCGTTCAGCCGGCCGGTCACCCGATCGTCAAAACGCGCCCCAACCGCGATCAGCAGATCGCAAGCCTGTACCGCCAGATTGGCGGCCTGGTTACCGTGCATGCCCAGCATGCCCAAATAACAGGCATCGTTGCCATCCGGCGCGCCCAGACCTTTCAGCGTCGCCACGGCGGGAATGCCGGTTTGGGTAATCAACTGCCGCAGGGCCGGTACCGCGCCGGCCATGCCAGCGCCGCCGCCGACGTACAAAACCGGGCGGGTTGCCTGGCGCATCAGCCGGCGCGCGCCCTCCAGGTCGCCCTGTATGCTGCCGGCCTGATCGTCAAGGCTCAACAAATGCGGCGTCAGATCACCGTCTGCCAGCTGGATATCCTTGGGAATATCGATCAGAACCGGACCGGGACGTCCGCTGGTGGCAATGGCGAACGCTTCGGTGATAATGCCCGGCAGCGCGTCCAGTGATTCTACCAGAAAGCTATGTTTGGTACAGGCCAGCGACAGGCCCAGTACATCAATCTCTTGAAAGGCGTCGGTGCCAATAAACGCCGATCCAACCTGGCCGGTAATCGCCACGACCGGCACCGAGTCCAATAAGGCATCGGCCAGACCGGTGATAAGATTGGTGGCGCCAGGACCGGAGGTCGCGATACACACTCCCACTTTGCCGGTAGCCCGTGCGTAGCCGATTGCTGCGATGGCCGCGCCCTGCTCATGACGGCATAGCAGATGCTCAACCCCGCCGTCGTAGAGCGCGTCGTATACCGGCATGATAGCGCCGCCGGGATAGCCGAAAACCATGTCCACACCCTGTGCCCGCAGCGCCTGTACTACCCATTGAGCTCCGTTCATGGTTAGTTCCCCGTCTTCGCGCCGCAGGGACAGAACAATATTCTAATTTTCATTTAGTGTTCTCCTGTCGCTTGATTGATGCAAAAAAAAACCCCGACCAGTTGGTGCGGGGGTTTTCTTGAGATTTAAGCTTGTTTAGTAAGCTTTTCTTCGTCCAAGTGCAGCCCGCACGGTGGGATAATAATCACCACCACGCTAATCACGACTAGACTAATCACTTGAACAACGGCTTTCATAAATAGGTTTTCATTATGTTTGACATCGAAATGAATACCTACAGAGCTATCACAGTTAGTGTAAGCATGACAACTATTTTCGTTATGCCCGTCAGCACGACCAGAGCATATTATCCTGTTATCCCATGATTTAAATAAGGTTATTCATAAATGAAAATTTTTCATTTAGTCGACGACGGTCAGATAACATAGGGGAACCCTGGGCCCAGAGCAGCTCTTTAAGACAAGGAAGTCCCAGCGGTGCAAGGGAGAGAAAACCAAAGACACAGTGGTCACCTCGGGCCGGGCGCGGCTGCGGCGATAGAGGGATTAGCATCGTTACCGCTGACGAGTTGACGGTGATATGGTGATATAAGGAGATCAGCATCACCCACCTCGGTGATTAGCGGGGTAAGGGCGATGGGCGCGTCATGTATCGCACGGTGTCGCTGCGCTGCCGACATGGAAGGGAGCGGAGGGTCAACGGCAGGTTGAGCATGAGGGTCGTATTATACGGATATTAACTGATTGGTTAGCGTTAAAGGCGTTGTTCAGCTAAGAATGATAATACGTTTGCGGTACGCCATGAGCGTCAGCGAGCGCACGCAATATTCAGCAATGCCATAACATAAAAAGAAAAACTTTAAGAACTCGCGCATCCTCTATATTCGACTTGGTTGAAAGGCTGTTCGACTGATTTATATCGAGGCCGTCTGAGCATGACTACAGCGAGAATGCGGGACACCTCCCGCCCACCTTAAGATAAGACATTGAATTATAGTAACATATGGTGACACTGAATAGGTGGTCGCAGCGTAGCGGGTCGGACAGACAATGTTGGTCACCTCATTTTTGCGCCGGAAAATAACGAGGAAAACGGGGGGATTGCCATTGGCCCTTATAGTAAACGCTGAGAGCCAGCGTATTTAATCTTATTATCTCCGCCCGCGGCGCCCTTTATTAAGCCTATTCTACGAAAGAGTATTGCCCCCTCTATTTACCCGATCGATAGCGCCGGGGGTTATTCCCCGCTAGCTAACGCACGCCGTTCTCTTAGCGATGATCGCTATATTCACGTTCTGTCGCCGTCATCAAAAACGCGGCTATTACCCCGTCTGGAAAACGGCGCAACGGTGGGTGGCGATACCGTGAAACGAGGTAACCGGCGTACCTAGGCCAGAAAGGCGAGCGCTGTTGCATTTTTCGCCCCGGTATGGCAATGGCGAGGTCATTTTTCATATCCGCGCCGCATATCTTTTTATCGTTACCGCCCTGCCGCCGCGATAGCTGGCATACTCAGCAACGTTCACAAAGGAGAGCCCCATGGCACTGGCGACAATTTACACCCGCGGGATAATCGGCATCCAGGCGCCGTCTATCACGGTGGAGGCACATGTGGGTAAGGGGTTGCCCGCCTTCACCCTGGTGGGGCTGCCGGAAAGTACCGTGTGCGCGTCACGGGATCGGGTGCGCAGCGCCATTCTCAACAGCGGCTATCAATTCCCTGCCCGGCGTATCACCGTCAGTCTGGCGCCGGCGGATCTACCGAAAGAGGGGGCGCGCTACGACTTGCCGGTCGCGCTGGCAATCCTCGCGGCGCCGCAACAGATCCCCGGCGCGCGGCTGAAGCCTTATGAGTTTCTTGGCGAGCTGTCGCTGGCCGGGGAGCTGCGGGGGGTTTATGGCGCTATTCCGGCCGCCCACGGCGCGGCGGGCGACGGTCGGCAGATTATCCTGCGCAGGCCAATCGCGAAGAAATCGCGCTGCTGCAGGGCAGCCAGGCGTGTCTCGCCGGCTGTCTGCAACAGGTGTGTCGCTTTCTACAGGGTGACGACTCTCTGATCATCGCTGAACCCACGGCGGATACCCTACTAGCGCCGTCAGACGGCAGCGATTTGGCGGAGGTTATCGGCCAGCAGCAGGCCCGACACGCGCTGGAAATCGCCGCTGCCGGCGGCCACAATTTATTGCTGATAGGGCCGCCGGGTACCGGGAAGACCATGTTGGCGAGCCGACTACCGGGGCTGCCGCCGCCGTTATCGGATGACGATGCGATGGAAACCGCCGCCATTACCAGTCTGGTCAGCGTCAGCACCGCCAGACGCCATTGGCGGCAGCGCACTTTTCGCGCGCCCCATCACAGTACAACGATGGCCGCACTGGTCGGCAGCGGCACCTTCCCGCGCCCCGGCGAAATCTCGCTGGCCCACAACGGCGTACTGTTTCTTGACGAGCGGCCGGAGTTTCAGCGGCGAGTGCTCGATGCGCTGCGCGAGCCGCTGGAGACGGGTGAAATTCACATCGCGCGGGTCCAGGCCAGCGTCTGCCTGCAGGCGCGCTTTCAACTGGTGGCGGCCATGAATCCCAGTCCTTCCGGCGATCGTAGCGGCGTACATGCCCGCTGCGGGCCGGCTGAGATCATGTGCTATCTGAATCGCCTGGCGGGGCCGTTTTTGGATCGCTTCGATCTGTCGGTGGAGGTTCCGCCGCCGCGCGCCGCCCGGCGAAGACAGCGCGACCGTGCGTGCACGGGTCATGGCGGCACGCGCTATTCAGTTAGAGCGCGCGCAGAGCCTTAATGCCCGGCTGAGCAATACGCAGCTTGCGCAATGGTGCCCTTTGTCGGAGGCCGATGGCCAGTTTCTGGAAAATGCGTTAACGGCGCTGGGATTATCGGTACGCGCCTGGCATCGTTTATTAAAAGTAGCCCGTACACTGGCGGATCTGGCGGGTGAAGCCCAAATTAGCCGGAATCACCTGGCGGAAGCCCTCAGCTATCGCTGTATTGACCAGCTGCTGCATGAGCTGTGGCAGCAGCGGAATAAGAGTTAGAACAAAGGGGCCGCAGCCCCTTCTTTATCAATCTTCAGTGTCGGTGTAGTCTTCCACCACATCCATCTGTGGTTTACCGCCGGAAAGGGTATGAAAACGCTTGGGGCGGCGAGTATGCCCTATGTATTTGAACCAGACCTTCTCATGTTCGTTGGAGGGGGCAAGTTCACCGTGGCACACCGCAACAAACTGCCGTTCTTCATCGGTTACAGGTTCCCGTTTGCCACTGTCCAAATCATTGTAGGCATGGCCGCAACGCTCCAATAACTGCGCTTCCCGAATGGTGAAATGACCATGCCGGGAGAAGCCGCGAGGATAATTTTTGTTATCAAAATAACGATTAGAAGTAAAAAAGCTGTCCGCCATCTTACGCGCTCCCATCTCTACATAAGCCATGCTGTTTATGGCGCGGAGTATTAGTTAGGGTTGACTTTCTGTAAAACGAAACATTTTAATCAGTACGACAAAATTTTTTGGAGAGCGCAGTGGACACGGAATTACTGAAAACATTCTTGGAGGTAAGCAGTACCCGACATTTTGGGCGAGCGGCGGAAGCGCTTTATCTGACACAATCAGCGGTCAGCTTTCGCATCCGCCAGTTGGAAACCCAGCTGGGCGTAAGCCTGTTTACCCGCCATAGAAATAATATTCGCCTGACCGCGGCGGGGGAACGCCTGTTGCCCTATGCCGAAAATCTGATGATCACCTGGCAGGTCGCCAAGCAGGAAGTGACGCGCTCCTTGCAGCATAATCCGCTGTCCATTGGCGCCAGCGCATCGCTGTGGGAAGCGTGGCTGGGGGATTGGCTGCAAAATCTTTATAAACAGTGGCCGGATCTCCAGCTGGAGACGCACATTGCGCTGCGCCAGGGGCTGATAAAAGAGCTGCACGAACGCCAGCTGGATTTATTGATTACCACCGAAGCGCCAAAAATGGAGGCGTTGACCAGCCAGCAGCTTGGCAGCTTTTCCCTGACGCTGTTCGCCGATGCCAATGGCGGCGAACCGGTTAACGACAAGCGACCCTATATACAGCTTGAATGGGGAGCCGATTTTCATACGCATGAAAACTGGCTGCAGCTTAATCAGCAGGCGCCGCTCGTCACCACCACCTCGGCGCAATTAACGCGCCAGCTATTGCAGGTCACCGCCGCCTGCGCCTTTTTGCCCAGCCATTGGGCGCAGCGGTTTCCGGATTTGCGGCCCGTTAGCGACGTGCCAACCATCGTTCGCCCGCTGTACGCGGTATGGCTGCAAAACAGCGATCAGCGTCCGATGATTCGGCAACTGCTGAAAACCGCCGTGCTATGACGACTCGCGCCGGGCTGGTCCGGCCGGCGCGGCGCCGCTCAGCGGTGCGGCCCGGATCGCCACTGCGTTACCGTTTCCACGGAGCGCCAGCCAGAACGCGTTTAACCCTTTTTGCAGACCGATAAAGCCGAATAACAGAATCCCTATGACGATCTTGGTCCACCAGGAGCTGAGCGTCCCGTCAAAGGTGATATACGTTTGGATCAATCCTTGAATCATCACGCCAAACAGCGTACCCAGTAAGGTACCGACGCCGCCGGTCAGTAGCGTCCCGCCGATAACCACCGCCGCGATAGCGTCTAGCTCCACGCCACTCGCCGCCAGAGCATAGCCCGCAGAGGTGTAAAGAGAGAAGACGATGCCCGACAGCACCGCCAGAAAACTCGACAGCATATAAATCCGCACCGTCGTGCTTTTTACCGGCACCCCCATCAAGGCGGCCGAGTAACCGTTACCGCCCATGGCGTAGACGTTATGGCCAAAGCGTGTGCGGTGCGCCAGCACTACACCCACCGCCACCACCAGCAACATGATAAACGCCAGCAAGGTCAGCCTGCCGCCACCGGGCAGCAGCCAGGCATAGTTAGCCAGCAGGTCATACCGCGGGTGAACGATAGGGACCGACTCCCGCGACAAAATAAAACTCATGCCGCGCAGGAAAAACATACTGGCCAGGGTGATGATAAACGCCGGTAGCCGCAGAGCGTCGATAATCCAACCGGTCAGGGCGCCATACAATGTGCCCTGCGCCAGCACAATAACGAAGGCCAGTCCGGGAGGAATGCCATATTCTCCAATCATTTTCGCCAGCAGTACGCCGGTAAACGCAATTGTCGACCCAACCGACAAATTAATGCCGCCGGAGAGGATCACAAAGGTCATTCCCACCGCCACAATACCCAAAAAAGCGTTATCCGTCAGCAGATCGCCAATGACCCGCGTGGAGGCAAAGCCGTAAGCGTACGCCCAGCGCCGTATTGACAGTTATTCAGCAGGGATGGTGAGGTTCCACGGCAGGAGCTCTTTGATTTTGTTGATGAGATGATCCGCGATAATCGCCAGCACATGGCGCAGATACGCTTCCGGCTCCACGCCGTTCAGTTTGCAACTGCCGATCAGCGTATACATCAGCGCCGCCCGGTCGCCGCCGCTATCCGAACCGAAGAACAGATAGTTCTTG
>NZ_JBLKSS010000135.1:0-17313 GCF_047607725.1 Sodalis sp. (in: enterobacteria)
AGCACAGGAAAAATAGACTAAAACCGAGTCAGAAGATGAGCGAACACGTGATCGAATATCACTGGAATGGGTGATCGGAAAATATCGGAATAACTGATCGGATGTCGCCGGAACAGATGATCGGATACGTCGGAATCTGCACAGGGCGCGAAAAGCCCGAGGCGCTTGCGCTCAGGCAGATAAAAACGCTAAACGGCAAAGAGATCGCTGACAGTTATTGAATATGATTGCTATTTGCATTTAAACTTTGCCCTCAACCACGACCTCCAATGATATGGCGTTAACTATTTTGAATCAGACCCGTCGCTTTTCCTGGCCGTTTATTGCGTCTGCCGGATTACACGCCTCTTTGGTCGCAGGATTACTTTATGCCACGGTCCCGCCGATGAGTTTACCTTCCGCCGTCGAGCAGCCCATGACCGTTATGCTGGTGGCGCCCGAACCGCAGCAGGCGCAGCCGGTCGAGCAACCGCCCCATCCGCAACCTGTGGCGCCCGAGCAGGAAGTCGCGCCGCGCAGCCCGTTCCCGAGCCGGTACCCGAACCTCCGGCGCCGGTACAGGTGCCAAAATCGGTGCCGAAGCCCAAGCCAAAACTCGAGCGGCACCGGGAGATCAAGCCCCGGACGCCGAAACCCGAGACGCGCCCGGCTGCGCCCGCCCCCAGCGCGCCGGCGAGCAGCAACGTGAAAAGCGTTAGCAGTGCGCCGCTACGCACCAACCCCATTTATCCTCCGCGGGCCAGAGCGTTGAGGATTGAGGGCCGTGTTAGCGTGATGTATAACGTTAATGCCGAGGGTCGGGTGGAAAATATACGTATCGTATCGGCCCAGCCGCGCAATATGTTCGAGCGCGATATTCGTTTGGCAATGCGCCGCTGGACCTATGAGACCGGCAAGCCTACCACCAATATGACGGTCAATTTTAAATTTGACCTTGAGGGTGTCAGCAGTGGCGAATAGCGGGGCGGGACCGGCGGTAGGCAGGCTGCCCGCGGTCAATGCGGGGGCGATGCCGGATGAACGGCAATATCGCCGCCGGCGCACGGCGGACAAGGCGCCGGTGAACGTGCGGTCAACGGGGGCGCCCCGCGCCAAGACGCCAGTTTAACGGCGGGTGAACAGGCTGGCACCGGCGCGCAGCGGTGCAGCCGCCGATACGAAAGGGGCTTAGTTTGCGCTGGCGCTGATCCGGCGGCAGCGGCTGAGGTTTGCCGCTGTTATCCACCGCGACATAGGTAAACACCGCCTCGGTAGCCCGGTAGCGCTGGCCGATGGGCTCCGAGGACACTTTTTTCACCCATACCTCGATATTGATGGTCAACGAACTGTTCCCCGTTTTCAGACATTGGGCATAACAACAGATGACATCGCCCACCGCCACCGGTTTTAGAAATGTCATGCCGTCGACGCGCACCGTCACGACCCGGCCCTGCGCCAGCTCTTTCGCCAAGATAGCGCCGCCAATATCCATCTGCGACATCAGCCAGCCGCCGAAAATATCGCCGTTGGCATTGGTGTCAGCCGGCATGGCCAGCGGGCGCAGCACCATTTCGCCGCTGGGCGGCTTAATCACTTCGCTCATCATTACTCCCGCTTAACATCACCCGCGCCAAAGGCGCGGGATTAATGGGTATTATTATTGCGTTCATCCTCCGCCATATGGCGGTAGATATAAATTCCGCTGAGCAATGTAAACACCAGCGTCAGGCCGGTGAGGCCAAAAACCTTGAAATTCACCCAAACGCTTTGCGGTAGCCAAAACGCGATATAAATATTCGCCGCGCCGCAGGCAAGGAAGAACAGCGCCCAGGCGATATTCAAATTGTTCCAAACCCGCGCCGGGAGATGGATCTCTTTATCCAGCATACGTTGAATGAGGGGCTTGTCGAGGACGAATTGGCTAATCAGCAGTGCCGCGGCGAACAGCGTATAAATCACCGTCACCTTCCACTTGATAAATTCCGCGTTGTGGTAGTAAAGCGTCAGCGAGCCGAATATCGCCACCAGCACGAAGGTAATCAGGGCGACCTTTTCTACTTTGCGATAGCGCAGCCAGGTATAAACCAATACCAGCGCGGAGGCGGCTATCAATGCGCCGGATGCGTAGTAAATGTCGTACAGCTTGTAGACAATAAAAAACACCACCAAGGGCAGAAAATCAAGAAACTGCTTCATAACAAAGTCCACCGGTAAAGAGGGTAAACGCCGCCATCAGGCCTGCCGCAACAACATATATAGACGATAAAGATAGATTAGCAGCAGAGCGGAAAGAAGATTGCTCAAACCATTTAATAATACCGCCGCCACCAGCGATGACACCAGAGTGAACTGAGTCGCCAGCAGAAGCACCGCCGCTTTAGCCAGCAGCCAGAACAGCACCGCCGGCGCCCGCAGCCGAAGATTGGCAAACGCCAGACTGGCGCTCAGGCGCATGGATTTGATGGCGCCTAGATTATCGCTAGTAGCAATGACCGGCGCCAGGCTAAAAGCGATGGCCAGCAGGATACCCGGCACGATAATCAGCAGCAGGCCAGCTGGACCAGCAGCGTAGTGAGAAAAATAAGCAACAGCAGGCGCGGCAAGAGCGGCGCCGACAGGCCGATTGCGCGCAATACGCTAACGGGCTGGCGGTTGGATACCAGGCGAATCATGGTCAGCAATCCTCCCGCCAGCAGGACGTTGCCGACCAGACCGGCCAGGGTGCCGGCGGCGGAGGCTTTCAGCAACACGCGCTGCTGCTCGACCGACATCTGCTGTACCAACTGCTGCAGGCTCATATCGGCGCTGTCGCCCATATGGGTACCGTCGCTCAGTGTCATCAGCTGCTCGCTGCCCGGGGACAGCGCATGTCCCAGCACAACGCTTCAGCGCCGTCAGCAGAGCCAATAGCACGATACTGGCAAACTGATTACGGAAAAAATTCAGCATGTCGCGGTACAGGGTACTTGCCCTAATTGGCATGGGGGCTCCTTGGCAAAACAATCAACAAATAGGCTAGCCCGCTATTCTACCCTGTTAATCCACGGCTTGGCACCCTAATGCATCATCCCCGGGCGGGCGCGGCATGATAATCTCCCCCCGCGCCGCCGGTCGCGCCAAGGGCGGCAAGCCATAGTGCGCCCAGGCGCGATCGCACGCGGCGTTCGCCAGGCCGTCTTCGCCGCTCATACGGAACTCGCGGCAGGGTGACGGACGGGAGACATAGATGGCGCAGCTCACGCTGTCGCCGATCTGTCCCTGCAGCGCGCGGCAGCGCGGCGAACGATTGTTGCTGCCCGCCATACAGCGTAAAAAAGGCGTGAGCGGTTCCGTTAATGCCACAGGCACCTGGCCGGCGCCGTCATCCGCCTCGGCCCAGTAAAAAGACACGCGGAAGAGAGCGCAGCAGGCGCCGCAGGACATGCAGGGATTGCCATCATCGTTCATGCTGTTATCCACCGATGCCACAACGTCGAACCCGAACTGACACACTCGCAAACTACCCAGCCTGCCCCCTGAAAGCAACAGAAATGATTTATCACCGCTTTTTTTGCTATTGTTGCCGTTCCGTTGATATGGATCAACCCGTAAAAATAGTAGGGGAATTGATATAACGCATGTTATCGGTGATGCATATCAATTTGCCTCTACGCCACCGAGAGTTCGGAAGGTGATAAGGATCAAATTTACCCCTTAACGGTAAGCAAAATAGCAATGGAGCAGGGTATGAAAACAACCGTTTTGGCCGCGTCGGTGGCCGCTATCCTTTTTAGTCAACCCGTATTCGCACACCAGGCCGGTGATTTTATCGCCCGTGCCGGCAGTGTTACCGTCCGGCTCAGCGAGAGTTCGGATGATGTGTTGGGGCTGGGCGAGTTCAATGTCAGCAATAACACGCAGCTGGGGCTGACCTTTGGTTATATGATCACCGATAATATCGGTGTCGAGTTGTTGGCGGCGACGCCGTTCAGTCACCGCATCGGGCTTAACAGCACCGGCAATATCGCCAAGGTCAAATAATTGCCGCCAAGCTTGATGGCGCAATATTATTTTGGCAATGCCCAAGACAAATTGCGGCCCCATATCGGTATCGGCGTGAACTACACCACCTTTTATGATGCCCATTTTAATCAGAAGGGCGAGGATCTTGGCTTAAGCGATTTGAGCGTGAAGCATTCCTGGGGGCTGGCCGGGCAGGCGGGGCTGGATTATAACGTCAGCGATAACTGGCTGATTAATATGTCTGTGTGGTATATGGATATCGATACCGATGTCCGCTTCAAGGCCTGCGGTCAGCAGCAATCCATTCATACTGATATTAATCCCTGGGCGTTTATGTTTGGCGTGGGCTATCGCTTCTGACGGCTTTCGGCAAAGAAGAGGGGGCGCCTGCGCCGCCGCTCAGCGCGAAGACCAATACAAAGAGGGGTTAACAGGCTGGCGGCGACTTTCCACACGTTCATATTCTCTCCTTGATGGAATGCGTTGTCGTTATTTATTCGGTTTCACCGCCGGCGCCTTGCGGGCGTCCGGCATTGACAGTGTTGCTGATAAAAAGTGTTTGCGCCAGTCAGGGGCGGGTGGCGGCCTTCATTTCACGCACGAATTGCGCCAGTTTTTCCAGCATCAGCGCGGGATCATCCACATGGTTTTCGATAATCCGCACGATGGCCGAGCCGGAGATGGCGCCGGCGGTCCCGGCCTGCAAAGCGGCGCGCACCTGGTCGGGTTCGGAAATGCCGAATCCCTGAAGCGTTGGCGCCGCGTGGTATTCCTTAAGGGTATTGACCAAATGCGCCAGCGGCGTATTGGCCCGTTTTTCGCTGCCGGTGACGCCGGCACGCGAGAGCAGATAGGTATACGCCCGGCCGTGGGAGGCGATTTCGCGCAGCAGGTCATCGTCGGCGTTGGGCGGACAGATGAAGATGGGCGCCACACCATGGCGCAACGCGGCTTGGCGAAATGGCAGGCTCTCTTGCAGCGGCACGTCCGCCACCAGCACCGAGTCGACGCCGACGCAGCGGGCGTAGAAAACGTCAATGCCGTCGTTGTACACCAAATTGGCGTACATCAGCAGGCCAATGGGTATGGCGGGGTATTTCGAACGAATCGATGCCAGTATCTCAAAACAGTGCGCCGGCGTGACGCCGGAGGCAAACGCGCGCAGGTTGGCGTTTTGAATGGTGGGGCCGTCCGCCAGCGGATCGGAGAACGGGATGCCCAACTCCAGCGCGTCGGCGCCGGCGTCAATGAGCGTATCGATGATTTGCAGCGAAAGCGCGGGGTTGGGATCGCCAAGCGTCACAAACGGCACGAAAGCACCTTCGTTGCGGGACGCCAACTGGGTGAATAATTGCTGATAGCGTTCCATATTAGATTTCTCCTCGCGCCGACAAAATATCATGAACGGTAAAAATATCTTTATCGCCACGCCCGGACAGGTTAACCACCAGGATCTGCTCCTTCTTCGGCTCCGCTTTGATCATCCGCAGCGCATGGGCCAGCGCGTGGGACGATTCCAGCGCGGGGATAATGCCCTCATGGCGTGAGAGGCGCCGGAAGGCGTCCAGGGCTTCTTCGTCGGTGACCGACACGTACTCGGCGCGGCCGATGCTATCAAGGTAAGCATGCTGGGGGCCCACCGAAGGAAAGTCCAGGCCGGCGGAGATGGAGTAGGACTCTTCAATCTGTCCTTCGGCGGACTGCATCATCGGCGATTTCATGCCGAAGTAGATGCCGGTGCGGCCGTGTTTCAGCGATGCGCCATGCTGGCCGGTTTCGATGCCCAGGCCGCCCGGCTCTACGCCTATAAGGCGCACGTCGGGTTCATCGATGAAATCCGCGAACATGCCGATGGCGTTGGAGCCGCCGCCGACGCAGGCGATGACCGCATCCGGCAGGCGCTGCTCGTGCTCTTGCATCTGCGCGCACGTCTCCTCGCCTATCATCCGCTGGAATTCGCGCACGATGGTCGGGAAGGGATGCGGACCGGCGGCGGTGCCGAGCATGTAGTGTGCGCGTTCATAACTGGCGGACCAGTCGCGCAGCGCTTCGTTGCAGGCGTCTTTCAGGGTGGAGGAGCCGCTGTGCACCGGAATGACCTCGGCGCCCATCAGCCGCATACGAAAGACGTTGGGCGACTGGCGTTCGATATCTTTGGCGCCCATATAAATCCGGCATTTCAGCCCCAGCAGCGCCGAGGACAGGGCAGAGGCCACACCGTGTTGGCCGGCGCCGGTTTCGGCGATGATTTCGGTTTTGCCCATCCGTTTGGCCAGCAGCGCCTGCCCCAGTACCTGATTGGTTTTATGGGCACCGCCGTGCAACAGATCTTCGCGTTTCAGATAAAGCTTGGTCCGGGTACCGGCGGTCAAGTTGCGGCACAGCGTCAGCGGCGTCGGCCGGCCGGCGTAGTTAATCAGCAGATTGCTGAATTCGGCCTGGAACGCCGGGTCGCTCTGGGTGCTGACGAACGCCTCTTCCAGCTGAATAAGCGCAGGCATCAGGATTTGCGGCACGTACATGCCGCCAAATTCGCCAAAATAGGGATTAAGTCGTGTCATGCTTTGTTGTCTCTCACGGTGTCAGGCTGATGGTTAATAGGCGCGCAGCGTCTGAAATACCGTAGCCAATTTATGATGATCTTTAATACCCGGCGCGCTTTCTACGCCAGAGTTGAAATCCAGTCCGGCGCAGCCAAGACGGGCCGCGGCCCCGCAGTTATCCGCCGCCAGACCGCCCGCCAGTATGACGTTATCCAGCGTCGCTCCGTTTAACAGCGACCAGTCAAAAGGTTTACCGCTGCCGCCGCTGTTATCGAGCACATAGCGATCCACCTGGGCCAGATCGCGCGCCGGCAAGGCGTGGCACATATCCAGCGCTTTCCAGATGCGGCAATCGGGCGGCAGGACCTGACGCAGCGCGTCGATGTAGGTCTGGTCTTCGCAGCCGTGCAGCTGGACCGCCGCCAGCGACAGCGCGCTGGCTCTCGCGGCGACGTCGCTCACCGGCGCATCGCAAAACACCCCGACATAGCGAAGCTGGGCGCCGGCCATCACGGCGCGGGCGGTGTCTTCTTCCACATAGCGCGGAGAGCCGGGGACAAAAATCAGCCCGCCGTAGAGCGCGCCGGCCTCCAGGGCGGCGCGGGCATCGGCGGCGCGGGTTAGACCGCAGACTTTGTTTTCCCCGAGCAGCACCCGGCGTACCGCCATCGTCAAGTCGGGTTCGGCCATCAGCGCGCTGCCGATCAGGAAGCCATTGGCGTAGTGGCTGAGTTCACGCACCTGGCGATAATGATTAATGACGGACTCGCTGATGACCGTGACACCCGCCGGCAGACGCGGGCCCAGGGTGCGGGTACGGTTCAAATCGATAGATAGATCGCGTAAATCGCGATTATTAATCCCCACCACTTTCGCTTCCAGCGCAATCGCGCGCTGCCGCTCTTCGTCGTTGATGATTTCGGTCAACACGCCCATGTTCAGGCTGTGGGTCACTGCCGCCAGTTCGCGGTAGGTGTCGTCGTCAAGGACGGACAACATCAGCAGAATCGCGTCCGCCTGATGCAGCCGCGCCAGGTAAATCTGCCACGGATCGATAATGAAATCTTTACATAATACCGGCTGGCTCACCGGGAGGCTCACCTGGCGCAGAAAATCGAAACTGCCCTGGAAATATTTCTCGTCGGTCAGTACCGATATAGCAGAGGCGTAATGCCGGTAAACACCCGCGATGGCGACCGGGTCGAAATCAGCGCGAATAAGGCCCTTGGACGGCGACGCCTTTTTGCATTCCAGGATAAACGCCGGGCGGGTACCGGACAGCGCGTGATAAAAACTGCGCGTGCTGGGTTGCACCTGATGACGGAAACTCTCCAGCGGTTGCAGCCGTTTACGCTCGGCCACCCATTCATATTTATCTGCGACGATCTTCGAAAGTACCGTGTCCTGCATGACTTTCTTATCCTCTTGCTGCCAGGGCCATCACGCGCGCATAGGGGGCACCGCTGTGAATTTCCTCCAGCGCCCGATGGGTGTTGTCACGGAGATTTTCCTGCCCGAACAATTTGAGCAGCAGGGCCACGTTGGCGGCGACGGCGGATTCATGCGCGTGTTCACCTTTACCTTGTAACAAACGTGCTAAAATGTCACGGTTTTCTTCCGGCGATCCCCCTCGCAGCGCCTCCGCCGGCTGGGGCGACAGGCCAAAATCCGCCGCGCTCAGTGTGTAACTTTCAATCGCGCCGTCACGCAGCTCCGCCACCTGGGTCGGGGCGTGCAGCGCCACCTCGTCCATGCCGCCGCCGTGGACCACCGCGGCGCGCTGGTAGCCCAATACGCGCAGCGTCTCGGCGATGGGCAATACCAATTCCGGGCTGTAGACGCCAATCAGCGCCAGCGGCGGCCGGGCCGGGTTTATCAGCGGACCCAGCACATTAAACAGGGTACGGGTTTTCAACAGTTGACGTACCGGCATGGCGGGGCGGAAGCCGGAATGATACTGCGGCGCGAACAAAAAACACATGCCCAGTTCATCCAACGCCTGGCGCGACAGCGCCGCCGGCATATCCAGCCGGATGCCGAACGCCGCCAGCAGGTCTGAAGAACCCGATCGACTGGATACGCTGCGGTTGCCGTGCTTGGCCACCCGGGCGCCGCAGCCGGCGGCGACGATGGCACTGGCGGTGGAGATATTGATGCTATTGCTGCCGTCGCCGCCGGTACCGACGATATCGGCAAAGGGATAATCTGGACGCGGAAACGGGCTGGCGTCGGCCAGCAGCGCACCGGCCGCGCCGGCGATTTCCTCGGGGTATTCGCCGCGCACTTTCATGCTGATAAGGGCGGCCGCCAGCTGCTCCGGCGCCAACTGCCCTTGGATGATGGCCCCGAATAACTGCTGGCTTTGTTCACGGCTGATTCGTCCGCCCTGGTAAAGATGTTCCAGTATCGCTTGCATAAAAAGGTCCTTGTGGTTACGCCAGCGCCCAAGCGAGCGTTTGATTTAACAAATGTGCGCCTTGGGTGGTTAAAATGGATTCAGGGTGGAATTGGAAGCCGCAGATGCGATCGGCGTCATTGCGTACCGCCATCACCATGTCGTTATAGTGGGCGTTGACCGTCAGCGAGTCCGGCACCTGACTGCCGACCAGCGAATGATAGCGCGCCCCCGGCAGCGGATTCGGCAGACCGGCGAACATGCCCTGATTGTCGTGGCGGATAGGCGAGGCTTTACCGTGCAAAATTTCGCCCGCCTGACCGACGTGGCCGCCGTAGGCTTCCACTATCGCCTGATGCCCCAGGCAGATGCCGATGATCGGTAACCGGCCGCGCAACTGGGTGAGCAGTTCCGGCATACAGCCGGCCTGGGCCGGCGCGCCGGGCGCCGGCGACAGCATCAGGATCGGATTTTCCATTTCGGAGAGCGCCCGCGTGATAAGCGCGGCCGGTAGCCGGTTGCGGTAAATCACCACCTGATGATCGTTGGCGCGCAGTTGATCCACCAGATTATAGGTAAACGAGTCGATGTTATCGAGTAATAGGATGTCGGCCATCAGAACAGCTCCTTTGCGTCGTGGGCGGTAGCAATGGCACGCAAAACGGCGCGGGCTTTGTTGCGGCTTTCGTCGGCTTCCGCCTGTGGAACGGAATCCAGTACCACGCCCGCCCCGGCCTGTACCGTGGCGATGCCGTCTTCGACATAGGCGGAACGGATGACAATGCAGGTATCGAGCGCGCCGGCGGCGGTGAAATAACCTATCGCGCCGCCGTAGCTGCCGCGGCGTTCGCCTTCCGCCTCGGCGATAAGCTGCATCGCCCGCACCTTCGGCGCCCCGCTCAGCGTGCCCATGTTCATGCAGGCGCGGTAGGCGTGCAGCACGTCAAGATCGGCGCGCAGCTGGCCCACCACCCGCGACACTAAATGCATTACGAAGGAGTAGCGATCGACTTTGGTCATATCGGCCACATAGCGGGTGCTCGGCTCGCAGATGCGCGCCAGATCGTTGCGCGCCAGGTCCACCAGCATCAGATGCTCGGCCAGCTCTTTATGGTCGGCGCGCATTTCCAGCTCGATACGGTTGTCGAGATCGGCATCCAGCGTGCCGTCAGCGCGGCGACCGCGGGGGCGGGTGCCGGCGATTGGGTAAATTTCAATCTGCCCGGAGTCGGGGTCGTATTTCAACGAGCTTTCCGGCGACGCGCCGAACAGGGTGAATTCATTGTCCTGCATGAAAAACATATACGGGCTGGGATTGCTTTTCTTCAACGTATGGTAGGCGGCGAGTGCCGAAGGACAGAGGAGGGAGAAGCGCCGCGACGGTACTACCTGGAAAATTTCCCCCTCGCGGATCGCCTGCTGCATGCGTCGCACGATTTGGCCGTACTCCTCGTCGCTTTGGCTGCAGGTCAGCGTCATGGTGTCGATGACCTGATGCGAGATCGGTTCCGGCATCTGGGTAAGCTGATGCTGTAATTGCTCAAGCCGGTGCTGCAACCGCTGTTTTTCCGCCGCATTGGCGCTAAACAGGCTGCACTGCAGTTCGCAGGTCTGCTGCTGGTGATCGAGGATCAGCAACGTTTCGGCGAGATAAAAACAGTAATCGGGGCAGCGCTGTCCTGGACGCAACGGCGGCAGGGATTCAAAGCCCGCGACCAAATCATAGGCGAACAGGCCGCCGACAAACATCGCTTTCGGCGCGTCCGGCGGCTGGCCAACCAGCGTCAGTAGCAGGCGCAAACAGTCAAAAACCGACAACGAGCGCAGGCGGGCGTCCTCATCCACGGCCTGTTCCGTCTCCGGGAAGGTTAACTCGCGGCCGTAGGGATGCGTAATGACCGTGACCTGCTCCGGCAAAGCGGCGTCCAGAAGCGGCAACAGCGCGGCGCCGTTGCCGCTCAACGCCTGCAGCGTGACGGTCTGGCCGAGGGCGGTGATACGCAGCGCGCTATCGACAACCATCATACTTTCGAGATCATGCTTCTTATCAATCTCGGCCGATTCCAGCAGCAGTGTCGCGGGACGTGCGCCGCACAACTGGTTGAACATCGCCGTGGGGTCGGGACGGTAAGGGGCCTGCGCGTGCAGCAATTCTATCTGGTTCTGGCTGGTTGGCATTTGCATTATCTGATTTCCTGATTGTCGCCCATGAAAAAGCCCGCTGATGTAGCGGGCTAGTTGGGATCTTGCTCTGTCTGATGACAGCGACGCATGATAGCACCACCCGCTAAAGGGAAGTGCGCCACCAGCGAAGCATTACAGTTATAGATGTCATCATTTTTTAGTATCTCGACGGCTTGTGTTTAACTGCGTACTACTAAACTAGTTCAGAGATAAAAAGTCAACCTTAATGGTGGTACTGACGAAAATAAATCCACTAGTTCGATTCAGCTCTGTTTACCGCTATCATGGAGGGCATTGAAAATCACGGGCAGACTCCCTTGACAGCACAACCGATGACAACCTCCCTGCGGGTGATTTATGACCTGCACAGCCATACCACCGCCTCCGATGGCCTGCTCACGACCCGGGAACTGGTGGTGCGCGCCCAGGCGATGGGCGTCACGGTGCTGGTGATAACCGATCATGATACCGTCGATGGCCTCGCGCCCGCCCGGGAGGCGATTGCGGCGCTGCGCCTGCCGCTCAACCTGGTCGCAGGGGTGGAAATTTCCACCCTCTGGCAACACCACGAGATCCATATTGTCGGATTGGGCATTGCGCCTTCTCACCCGGCGCTAACGACGCTTTTGGCATCACAGCGCGCGCATCGCCTGGCGTGCGCGCATGCCATCACCAAGAGGCTGGTAAAGGCGGGTATTCACGATCCCTGGCACGGGGCCAGACAACTGGCACAGGACGATCTGGTCACCCGCTGCCATTTCGCCCGCTATCTGGTAAGCCTTGGCGTGGCCAGCAACGTCGCCAACGTGTTTAAAAAATATTTGTCGCGGGTGAAAACCGGCTATGTCCCGCCACCGTGGTGTACAATAGAAGAAGCGATTGAAGCGATCCACCTAGCAGGGGGACAGGCGGTAGTGGCGCATCCCGGGCGTTATCAACTCTCGGCCAAGTGGTTGAAACGGCTGCTGGCGCAGTTTACCGCCGCCGGCGGCGATGCCATGGAAGTCGCGCAGTGCCAGCAGTCGCCGCAAGAAAGGAGTTAGCTTGCGGGCTATGCCCGTGATTACCGACTTCTTGCTTCACAAGGGTCCGATTTTCATCAACCCTGCGCATGGATTGAGCTGGGTCGCAAATTGTGGCTACCGGGAGGGATTGAGCCGGTATGGCGTGACTGGCCTGTGTTGCCTGCCGCCCATCCCCCCGCCACCGCAGAGGGATAAACCTGGCTGCCCGTGTCCTTTGCCGGCCGCCCTAATAAGGGAGTGTTTGATTAATGAGTCAGTTTTTTACCCTTCATCCGGATAATCCGCAGCCGCGTCTGGTCAGCCAGGCGGTTGATTTGTTGCGCAAAGGCGCGGTCATTGTCTATCCTACCGACTCCGGTTATGCCCTGGGCTGCCAGCTTGAAGACAAAACGGCCATGGAGCGCATTTGTCGCATTCGCCAACTGGACGGCCATCACAATTTTACGCTGGTATGCCGCGATCTCTCTGAATCATCGACCTATGCGCAGGTGGACAATCAGGCGTTCAGACTGATGAAAAATAATACCCCCGGCAAATATACCTTTATCCTCAAGGTCACCAAGGAAGTGCCGCGCCGGCTGATGAGCGACAAACGCAAAACCATCGGCTTGCGCGTCCCGTCAAACTCCATTGCGCTAGCGCTGCTTGAGGCTCTGGATGAACCGATGATGTCCACCACCTTAATGCTGCCGGGCAATGATTTTGCTGAATCCGATCCGGAGTCTATTCGCGCCCATCTAGGTAAACAGGTGGATCTGGTCATCCACGGCGGATTCCTCGGCCAACAGCCGACCACGGTCATCGATTTGACCGACCCGACGCCGCGGGTGGTACGCCAGGGGGTGGGCGATGTCTCGCCGTTCCTGTGAGGCAAGCGGCGGCGAGTGGGGCGCTGATAAACTGACTGATTGCTAGGGCGGTGCTAAGACGCTCTCCCGTTGCGTGATTGTACAGGCCGCCGGCGGCTGAACTCCCGCACTTTGATGCGTGAGGGCTGCCCGCCGATGGGATTAGGGTCGCGCTGACGCTGCGCAAGGCAATTACCGTTAAGGATGTTGGCGCGTGCTGGCGCCGCGCAAGGAATGACCGTCGACGAACGCAGGCGGTGCGCAATGACTGACCATCGAGGGACGCGGGTGCCGTGCAAGGGAATGACCCGGCTCGCGAGCCGCTAGCGCAAGATAGGGTGGACGCCCGCCCTTTACCCTACTGCCGCGGCGGTGGCGGACGCGGCCTCGCTTAACCCAGCGATGCTTGCGCGGAAGAATAAAGCTTACAGCGGTAGTGTATTGCTGTAGAATGGCGCAAGCGTTTTAATTTAACTTATTTATTTAATTGTATTTGAATCCATCTGACGCCTGTGAAGGCGACATGCGAGGTTCGCCATGAGAGAAAAGCTGCAAAAAGTCCTGGCCCGTGCCGGACAGGGTTCCCGCCGAGAAATCGAAGCCGTTATTGAACAGGGCCGCGTGAGCGTAAACGGTAACGTTGCTACCCTGGGGGATCGCGTAGAGGTCACCAGCACCACCAAGATCCGGGTGGATGGTCGCATTATCACCATCAAACCGGTGGAAGACGCGCTTTGCCGCGTGTTGGCTTATTATAAGCCGGAAGGCGAACTCTGCACGCGCCGCGATCCCGAGGGGCGGCCAACGGTTTTTGATCGCCTGCCGCGTCTCAATAATGCCCGCTGGGTGGCCGTGGGCCGCCTGGACATTAATACGTCGGGGCTATTGTTATTTACCACCGACGGGGAACTGGCAAATCGCTTGATGCACCCGAGCTGTGAAATCGAACGGGAATATGCCGTGCGTGTTTTCGGCGTGGTGGATGAGGAAAAACTGCGCCAGCTGACCCGCGGCGTACAGCTGGAAGACGGTCCGGCGGCCTTTCGCAGCCTGACGTTCCAAGGGGGTGAAGGCCTGAACCAGTGGTACAACGTGACGCTGACGGAAGGGCGCAATCGCGAAGTGCGGCGCCTGTGGGAAGCGGTTGGCGTCCAGGTCAGCCGGCTTATCCGCGTACGCTACGGTGACGTCACGCTGCCCAAAGGGCTGCCGCGCGGCGGCTGGACCGAACTGCCGCTCGACAATACCAATTACCTGCGCGAAAAAGTGCAATTGCCGCTTGAATCGGTAACCAAGCGGCCGGTAGAGCGCGATCGCCGCCGCTTGAAGGCCACGCAAATCCGGCGGGCGGTCAAGCGCAGCAGCCAAAGAGCGCCCTCGCGCCGCGCCGGCCAAAGCAGTAAACGCAATAACGGCATAGGCTAACGGTATCGGCGCTCGGGGTTGGGGTGAATACCGCCCTGGCCCGAGACGCGTTCCCCGAGAGAGGGGCGGCGTGTCCCGCACGCTACGGGACGCCGCGCAAGGATGTGACCGCGTCATGTCACTCTAGGCGGCAGGCGCCTGTGGGGGGGGGAAATTAAAAAAAAGCCATTTTAAGTGACAGTGTCACCAATCGATGCCCTGCTGCGCCATGAGGCCGGCATCGAAAGCGTGTTTAACCGGCCGCATCTCGCTGACGGTATCCGCCATTTCCAGCAACTGTCGGTGGCAGCCGCATCCGGTGATAATGACGCTTTGCCCCGCGGGACGTGTGGTAAGGGCGGCGATGACCTCCTCGCGGTCCAGATAATCGTAGCTGATCATATACGTCAACTCATCCAGCAGCACGACATCCAGCGTGTCGTCCGCCAGCATTCGCCGGGCGTGGCGCCAAGTATCGCGCGCGGCGGCGCTGTCAAGTTCGCGACTTTGCGTCTCCCAGGTAAACCCGGTGGCCATCACCTGAAACTCGACGCCGTGCGGCTCCAGCAGCCGACGCTCACCGTTGGGCCACTGGCCTTTGATGGCGCATAACCCATGGCCCACGGCGCGGGTCACGGTCCCGAAACCCACGGTGGTCTTGCCTTTGCCTTTGCCGGTGAAGATGATCACGATCCCGCGCCGTTCGGTCGCGGCGTCGATGCGGGCATCGACCTTCTCTTTTATCCGCTACTGACGCTGTTGGTGACGCTTGGCATCCATAAAAACTCTCTCGACAAAGGCCGCAACGCCGTGCCGGCAATGGCGGCCGGGTATCAGGTCGCCGGACCGGGTTTACGATCGGGCTGTGCGTCAAAGCTGATGCATGTTTTACGCCGGCTGTCGTCGCCCATCAGATAAAGATAGATGGGCATGATATCGGCCGGGGTTTTTAGCCGGTCGGGATCTTCCGTGGGGAACGCGTTGGCGCGCATGCCGGTACGGGTGCCGCCGGGGTTGATACAATTGACCCGCAGCGTAGACGCGGGATATTCCTCCGCCAATACCTGCATCATCCCTTCGGTGGCGAATTTGGATACCGAATAAGCGCCCCAGTTTGCCCGTCCCTGGCGGCCCACGCTGGAGGTGCTGAAAATCAGCGACGGGCTGCTGGCTTTAAGCAGCAGCGGCAGCAACGCTTGCGTTAGCATAAAGGTGCCGTTGATATTTACCGCCATGACTTCTGACCAGCGCGCGGGGGTTTGCTCGGCTATGGGCGCGATTTCACCCAAAAGGCCGGCGTTGTTGAGCAAACCGTCCAGATGGGGAATTTCCTTGGTAAGGCTTTGGGCCAGCCGCTGGTAGGGCGCCGGCTCGGTGCAGGCCAAATCCAGCACTAGCACCCGGGCCTCACGCCCGCCGGCCACGGCGATGGCCTGTTTCACCGTGTTCAGTTTATGTTCTGTTCTACCGAGCAACAGCACCGATGCGCCGTGGCGGGCATAAGTCAGGGCCGCCTCGCGACCAATGCCGTCACCGGCGCCGGTCACTAGAATGCGTTTTTGATCCAGTAAATTACGTTTGGGCTGATAATACACGCCTCACTCCTCAGCTAGGAAACGTTGCCGCCAATCGCAGATTATCGCGGTTCCTATGGACAGACTTATCTCTTTTTATGCCTGATCCAGCAGGGTATTTCAATCGCCGGGATTACGATGTCTGCGCCACGCAAGCCGACGCAGGGGGCATTGCCGTCCCCGGCGAGCCGCTTTTGGCCCGCGGACCGCGTCCCTGCGACGGCGGGGGCCGGCTTGGCATCAGCGCGGGCCACACGACCGCAGGCCCGACCTGCGGTGGCCGGGCACGGGGACCCTTCACTCTGGCGGCAATATTCTGATTTTCCAGGCGACGCGGCGCAGAGCCTTGACTAGAATAGTTGTCGACTGTTCTCATTATTAGCAAGGCGGTTTTGTGGAATTTATTTCGTTGTACGGACTTTTTCTGGCCAAAACCCTTACCGTGGTATTGGCAATCGGCGCGCTATTGCTGCTGGTGTTCGGCTTACGCATGCGGACGCGCCAATGCAAAGGACAGATTCACATCCTGGATTTGGGCAAACAGTATCGCGAAAGACAGCGTGAAATACAGCTGGCCCGGGTGGGTGAAGCCGAGAAGGGCATTTGGCACAAACGGCACAAAAGCAGGATAAAGCCGACGCCAAACAGGCCAAACTGCGGGCGAAGCGGGGAGATAAGGCGGCGTCACGTTCGTGTCTGTACGTGCTGGACTTCACCGGCAGTATGGATGCCGGCGAAGTGAGCTCGCTGCGCGAAGAAATTACCGCCGTGCTGTCGGTCGCTAAATCGGGTGACGAAGTGTTGCTGCGCCTGGAAAGCCCCGGCGGAGTGGTACACGGTTACGGCCTGGCGGCATCGCAGCTCCAGCGGCTGCGGGAAAAGGGCATTCCGCTCACCGTGGCGGTGGATAAGGTCGCCGCCCGCGGCGGTTATATGATGGCCTGTGTCGCGGACCGCATTGTCGCGGCCCCCTTGCAGATTCCGACGTATCCGATCATCTGTTCCGGCGACATCAGATCAGTTATTTCGATATTTTCCGATCACCCATTCCAGTGATATTCGATCACGTGCTCGCTCATCTTCTGACTCAGTTTTAGTCTATTTTTCCTGTGCTGGCTACTCCTTGCTCTTTGCGTAGTGATTCGCCTTTAAGTTCCAGTCGATAGCTGGGGTGTACTAGCCGATCGAGTAACGCGTCAGCTGTCGTGGGGTTTTCTACCAGTCCATACCATTTTTTTACCGGCAGTTGACTGATCAGGATGCTGCTGCTTTTGTCGTAACGATCTTCCATCACCTCCAACAGCATCGTTGCCTGCATCGGACTCATTGATTCCAGGCCCAAGTCGTCCAAGAGCAGTA
>NZ_JBLKSS010000136.1:0-16878 GCF_047607725.1 Sodalis sp. (in: enterobacteria)
ACCGCCCACGGCGGCCTGATATTCCATCCAGAGCAGCTGTTTGGTCACGCCCTTGCGGCTTAACTCGGTATCGATATCAAGCCAGCTGGGTAAGGTCTTGATAGCCTTGCCGGATTTGCCGGGATAGAGCAGGCGGTCGAAGTCGACGGGGGACAGTTCCGCCGGCAATGGCCAGACCAGGTTAGCTACCGTGAATCGGCCGAGGATATCGTGCACTGTGGTACAGCCGATGCCGAGCGATGGTGCGATTCGAGCGACGCTGCTCAAATTTCATACATAACACATTGATATAGATACATATTTCTGTTATCGCGTTCTTCTTTTTACGTGCCATGCCATACCCCCGGAAGCTAAAAGTCTCCAGAGTATGGCGGAACAGAAGATGAGCGATCGGACAGAATCGGAATCAGTGATCGGGTGAAATCGGAATCAGTGATCGGACGTGACCGGAACCAGCATCATCCCGCGGATGGCGAAAATGCTGATGGAGGGGGTCTATCCCATCAGCGAATGCATCCAGGAAATCGCCCAGGCGCGCGCCGGCTCTTTCGGGCAGATCTCCATTGGTCTGGACTCTGCGGTCAGTGTTGGCCATCCGGTCACGCTGTCGGTATCGATGGTGATGATACCGATTATGCTGGTGCTGGCGGCGATTATTCCCGGCAATGAATTTCTGCCGTTTGCCGGGGCGATATGTTCCGCACCCTGCTTACCGGCCTGTTGACCTTGAGTCTGGCGTTATTAATGGTACCAACCTGGCGCCGCTGGTGACCAGCACCGCCGTCAGCACCGGCTTCTCGCTGCCCAACGGCGCCTCCAGCATCAGTAGCGTTGACTATGCCGGCGCCATGCTGCCCTGGGCGATGATTCAAGGATTTAAATTTAAAGTGGTGGGCGTTGTGGTCCTCACCGTGATAACCCTGCTGCCGGCGCTATGGAATCGGCGCAAGATTTTGCAAGAAGCCCGTGAGCTGGCGCAAGCGCAGCAGGCTGAAACCAATGTGGAGAACGCATCATGATGTTTAGCGAACGCCACGTCATCGTGGTCGACCAGCCAGTCAGCCGGGAGCAATTACTGACCCGGCTGGCGGATAGCCTGCTCGCCGATGGCCTGGTCAAAGACAGCTTTCTCGGCGGCGTACTGGCGCGCGAGCGGGAGTACCCTACCGGCATAGATATGGAAACCCATGCCATCGCCATTCCGCATACCGAATATGAGCATGTCAATAAAACCGGTTTCGCGGTCGCCATCAATCGCGCCAGCGTGGCGTTTCAGCGCACCGACGATCCCGAACAACAGGTCAAACCAGCGATCGTGGTGCTGATGGCCATCGATCCGACCTGCGAGAAAGTCGTGATTATCCAATCGCTGTTCGCCCTGCTGGCGGATGTTGATGCAGTGAACAAAATCAGCGAATACTCGCCGGCGGAGATCGCGAAAACATTCTCGCAGGCCATCACAACTCATTAGAATGGGAGACGGTAAAAGCGCAAAGGGGAAGACGGCGGTGAATAAAGCCATGTTGAGGGTTAGCCAGGTGATCGACATCGCCATGGTGAGCCGCAAAACCGTTTACAACACCATCAACAGCGGGCGGTTGAAGTATCAACTGGTGTTCCAGAACAATCGTCAGGTGCGGATGTTCCATCAGGACGATGTGCTGGAAGCCTTCCCCAAAGCCAACCGGGCCGCACTGGAAGTGCAGGCGCTACTGCAGGAGGTCGAGCGCCTGAAATTCGCCTTATCCGAACTGCAAAAAGCCGTTGAGGCCATGGATCCGCCGGTACGCACGGAAATGACCGAGGCACGTTTCACGTCAAAAACGCCGGCGAAATAGGCACCGTTCGCCGGCAAGCCCCCCTCGGTTAGGCGGTGAACCCGCCGTTCACCTCAATCACCGAGCCGGTAATGAAGCCCGCACCCGGCCCCGCCAGGAACACAATCGTCGCCATCACCTCTTCAAGGGTTGCATAGCGCGGTATCGCAAACGTTTCCAGCAACCCAGGCGGCAGCTTGCCCTGTGAATTGGCCGCCATATCGGTATCCATGACCCCCGCCTGCACCATATTGACGGTAATATTGCGCGCACCAAGATCACGCGCGGCGCCCCAGCTATAAGCAACGATGGCGGCCTTACTCGCCGCATAGTCCGTGGTCCCCGGAAAGGCGACGCGCGCGCCCAGGCCGGATCCGACCGAAATAATCCGCCCCCTTCGGATAACACTTTGACGGCGGCGCGGATGGTGGCGATAACGCCATGGGTATTGATCGCCCATTACCTATCCATCGCGGCGCTGTTGACCAGTATGTCGAGTTGACCGAATCGATCCACAACCTGTTGGATCAGTCGCACCGGCGCTGCCGGATCCCCTTGGTCCGCCTGAAACGCTGCGGCCCGAACGCCGCTTTTTTGCAGCTTAGCCACCACGGCCGCCGCCTTATCCGTAGACGCAACATAACTTGAAGGCGAGGCGCTGGGCGCGGCGCTAGCCGTTTTCTGGCAGAAAAGTCATGAAGGTGCCTCGTTTGACGATTTGACCAAGGCCACGGGCGTCGCCCGTCCCGACCTTTACGCTGCGTTTGGCAATAAGGCGTCGCTGTTTGGCAAGGCCCTTGACCTTTATCAAACAAAATATATGTGCTTCATGACGGAAGCGTTGGACGCGCCCACGTCATTGAAGGTGGTGGAGCATATGCTGCGCGGCGCCCTGGCGCTTCATACCCTTGACGCCGCACATCCGGGTTGCCTGGGCATTAACGGTGCCCTCGCCTGCTCGGATGACGCCGAACCCATTCGTCACGAACTGGTACACCGGCGCGAGTCCGCGCAAGCGTTACTTGCCCAGCGTCTTGAGCGGGCGAAGGCGGAGGGTGATTTGCCGACGTGGGTGAACCCCGCGCATTCGGCATCTTATGTTATGGCCGTTTCGCAGGGAATGGCGGTACAGGCAAAGGCCAGCGCGTCGAAGAACGCGTTGGAGGGGCTGGTTAATCACGTGCTCAGCACCTGGCCATCCTCAAAGACGGAGCATGGCGAACAACGCTGAAACGAGTGTATGCCCTCACCATCATAGTAGGCGTTAGAGGGATCATAACCGCATGTGCCGGGGCTATTAATTCCTACGCCGGCACCTACCCACGTTATCGGATCTACTGCCGGCGTCAACTTCGCTCTTGAAAGTGGGATAGCGTCGCGCTGTTTACACCTTCAGCCAACGCGTCCCGCCAGGGGGCTTGCCCTTCACGCCTGTCCCCAATGGCACGGCACGCCCAGCGGGCAGCCACTCTGCCCGAGCACGCCCACCGCCGGAATTCCGCTAAAACCGCCCTTCGCCTCGCACTCGTCACACTTTCACGCCCGTTAGGCCGTGGGAACCGTGCCCCCGTCTATCACGTATTCCGTACCGGAAATAGCCGCCGCCAGCGGTGAAGCCAGGAACGCAAGTAAGATGGGCAACCTCGGTAAGCTTCGATGGCCGTCCGAGCGGAATGCCGCCGAGGGCGTTCATGATGATGCGTTTTCCCCCTTCGTAGTCGGTCCCCGCCTGCTGCGCAAGCCGTTCGGCGAGGGCCACGGCGGCCTCGGTTTCTATCCACCCCGGTGCCACACGTACAACCCGAATACCTTGTGGCGTCACTTCTTTTGACAAACTCTTGCTGTAGGTCGATAGCGTGGCTTTGGCGGCAGCATAGCCCGTGGTCGATTCGGGTAAAGGCAGCGCACGCTGAATCGATGTAACGTGAATGATAACCCCCTTCTTTTGCGCCAACATCGCGGGCAGCAGCGCGCGATCCAGTCGTACGGCGGGCAGGAGTTGAGGTTCAATTCCCGCTGCCACTCCTCCCCACCCAGCGCTGCGAATCCCCCTGCAGGCGCTGACGAACCGCCCAGTACATGCACAATGACATCCACTCCCCCAAGGTGGCTACCGACAGCCCTGGTTACGGTGTCACAGCCTTCGGGAGTGGTCAAATCGGCGGCAACAAAAAATTCCGCTCGCCTGTCTTCCGGCTGATGGCGCGCGCTAGTGAGCACCCTGGCACCAAGTTGTTGCATTAGTTGAACCACTGCCTTACTCACGCCTTTGGTCCCTGAGGTGACCAGGACGCGCTGACCTTGTAGTTGCAGATCCCAATTCATCGGCGGCTCCCCCGGTAGAAAACTTTATTGCCCACCCGCGTAAACATGGGTGGAAGGGACACTGGGCTGCCGGAACAAAAACCAACGACTTCAGCGACCACCGTGCCCTCTTTCCCCAGCAGCGCAACATGCCGAGGATCAACGCTGTAGGGGTGGGTCTGCTGCGCCGATTGCGGCCAAGATAGAATAGCGTCGCGCCCTGGACAGGCCTGTCCCTCATCTGAAACGACAGTTGTAGCAGCACAATAGGGGGCTAAACGGGCCATTTCCGCACCGTTGCTCACCGCAAAGTAGGTCATAAGCGCTTCAGATAATGAAAGAGTCATGGTCGTCTCTAATTATTGATTGCCGTACGATCATTTTCTTCATAAGCTAACCCATTATACAAGAACGCACCTAAAAGTAAGTAACCTACCTATGAGAAAGGTCTATACACCGGCAACCGCGGCCAATGGCGTGGAACACGTGATTAAACTGTTGGAGGAGAGGTGGAAACTCATCATACTGTTCCACCTGTTTGACGGGAAAGTGCAGCGTTATTCCGACCTGGAAAAACTTATCCCCGGCATTTCACAGAAAATGCTTGCTCAGCAATTGCGGCAATTGGAGGCGGATGGCATCGTGGCGCGCAAGATTTATCCGCAAGTTCCCCCCAAGGTCGAGTACCGACTGACACCCTGGGGCCAGGCATTATGCCCGGCGTTAGACGCCATGCTTAAATGGGCAGAGCAGAAGGATGATATTTCCAACCGGCGGCGCCCGCTAGGTAAATTTCAACTGCAGTCCGCCTACGAATCGGGCCAAAACGCCAACAGCCTGAGAGCGAAACCACAGGGTAACAGCGAGGCGAGAAAACCGTCGGCTACGCCGCAGCCCCCTTGCCGCTGCGGCGAAATCACCGCCAGGCGCGTTGTAGTGTCCTTAAAATGATGAGCACAACGGTCGTCCTTGCTGCGGGATAGCAAGGGCAAAAAGAGGGACGCTCCGCTACAGGCCCACGCCGTTGGACGTCAAGTAAGCCATTTAACGGCGGTGAAATACCGAGTCTTATCGATAGTCCCCACATTTTGCCCAGAGGCTACGGCGGTTAAGGTTTAAGACCCGGCGCTGGTGAAACGGTAAACCTGTCAAGCCAGCGGCAACGCGGCACTTAATATGCTGCCGCATGCTGTGAAGCCGTACCGTTTCAATTACTCGCTGTAATGGAAAATAGCGCTAACGAAACATGCCCGAAGGGAAAACACCCCTATTGCGGCGCAATTATCCGGCCGGTTTCGATAAAGGGAGCCCCTTTTGCCCCGCATAGAATACCACGAGGGTCACGCCTTCTTTGCCGGTGTAACCGCGATGAGCGCTGTCGACCATCTCAGACACCACTTCTCCAGCCCTAAGCGTGTGTTTTTCGCCATTCGTTTTTTTTCAACGGTCAAAGCCCCTTTTAGCACATAGGCTGCATTGGGGATCGGATGTTCATGCCAGGGGAGACTGGTATTGGGCGCCACGGTAATTTTGAGAATGGAAAGTTGAGGCGTGCCTTTAGGGTATGCCTGGTATGAAACGCCATCCCAAGACTTTTCCATCTCAAGCAGTTTTTCAACGTTAATACCGCCATCCTTATTGCTTTCATGTGCCTGGATAAAAAAAGGATGATGATAAAAGTAGAGCATATACAAATAGATAAAGTTCGATTGGCTAGTCGCATGCAAGATCCTTTGTCTATTTCGGCAGGTGGGTGGTCAAAAACCATACCATCTTCATCACAACAGGGGAAGACAGGTTTGCGACCTGCCCGCCCCTCCCTATGAGTGGCAACGCCGCCTACTGGGTCTCAAAAGCAGTTTTGCTTAATTACCTAATGAAAAAATTCTGGTTAATCAATTGATTGTTATATTATCAAATATTGCGAGACACCAATTATTATTGACATTACTGAATTCAATAAATAATGTTCTAACTCCGCAATTTTTCACATCACGGAGTTTTTTTAACCACAAATGGTATCTATACAGGCGCATTTTAATTTTTTATGGCATATGCTTGGTTCATTGCACGCTAACCTAGAGGTTATCAAAAGTAAAGAGAATACCACCACATATTCTATTGAAGTTAAAATAACATCAGTTAAACCATAGAGCAAAGCAGACAATGATAATAGTGAAATTGGATTATAAAGGAATATCTTGCAGAGACCATTGTTAAAAATCAGCGTGTAATAAAAAAAACCTAAAATATAAATGCCAAATATACCGAACAAAGAGCCGGCTTGAATAATTTCATTATGCAAGTGAACATCTAGGTATCGAAGTGCATCGGAATTTTGATTTCTTTCAGAATGCAGGAAACTCACTATTTTTTCGTTTCTAGAGGACTGTGTTTCACCTAACGGTGCATTGATGAATGCCATGACGCCAACACGCCACATCGTAAATCTGGCACCTAGTGAAGTTTTGTCATTACCATGTTGATAAAGCGAGACTTCTTGCGATGTTCTATTATAACGTGCTGAAATTAGATTCCAATTAGTGTAGATTATTGATACCAAGGTCAATATGATTAATAGCAAGGGAATTGATTTTAATTTTCTATCTTTGAATACCACAGGTAAGATTAGCATGATCACGGCCAATGTATGGATGACCATTGCAGATCTCGTTTCGGTAAGGAAAACCACATATATCGACAGCAGTCCAGATGAAAAAATAAAATATTGTTTTTTAAGACTTAATCTATCACATATTGTGACAGCTATGAGTACCAGCGATAATGCGCTGTATTGATATGCGGTGCCTGTGGCTCGATTCATAGCAAAAACTATGCGATCTGATGTCTCAATATATTGCCATATACCATAAATACTTGCGATGATAAATGTGCCCGATAGTGAAAATATACAACACCGGCGTATAAGCGCACGTTGAGCACTATCGTGATTATATAACCATACAGCATACCAGCTAATTACCGCAGCCACAAACCAACGCTTACCAGGTGTGAATAGCGTTCCTTGAGCATTATAAGATATCAATTCACACAATAATGACCAGATGGTGTATAAAAGTGATATTAGTAAAAGAGGGAGTATAATCTTACAGGTTAAAAGTGAAGATAGACATTCTCTGAAGTTAATCGCTATACCTAGCAAACTCAAATAACCACATAAATAGAAAGAAATCCTACTTGTTTTTTCGTCGATAAAAGCTAACGGCAAAATAATAAAAAAAGAACAGAAAAAAAAGGTTGCGATATATCTTTTCATTGACTCTTTATTTCCTTCACCCATGGCAAAACACTCCGATTACAATATCTTACTTGCCTTCAATTTCAAATATTTTTTCTTATCACTAACTCTAACACATGGTGATAAAATGAACCTCGCCATTGATATTTTTTTGCACGTGTCGATGAGGAGTTTGATAGAGTCTTCATGCAAATACTCAGGAGGTAATTTTCTTAGTTCATTTATTGCGCTGCAATAGGCAATTGCTCCTTGTCTCTTTAGCATCTGAATCTTTATTTTTTCTAAATTCATTCGTTCAGAAATTTGCTTAAAGCTTAAACTATGCGTTAAGCTATCTTTTCTTTTTACATAATTATAAAAGCAGCTTTCGGAAAAGAAAACATCTTTGATGAAAGGCAGTATTTTAAGCAAGGTGTATTCATCTTCGTAATATTTTTTTTCCTCTATTCCGATTTTTTTTAGTAATGCCGTTTGATAAAATTTACCTGCAAAATGCCCCTGAATTTTCTTTCCTCTCAAGTATATTTTTATAAAATCCCTCTTTCGTATATATTTTGGAATGCTGTAATTTTTGATACATTTTCCCTCTATTGGTGTAGCAAGTAAGTCGAAATCTTTCATTCTTAAAAAAGAAAGTATTTGTTTTAAAAAATCCCCATAAACAGTATCATCACCGTCAAGGATGGTAAAATACTTCCCTTGACAATGATTTAATGCATATTGCCTTACTCTTCCTATGTTCTTATACTCAACGCGGAAATAGTAGATCTGTGAATATTTTATGGCGTACTCTTTCATGATTTTAGGAGAATCATCGCAAGATGAATCATCAACTAATATTATTTCATAATCATATTCATGTTTCATTGCTGCTAACGCGCTATCCAAACATTTAGATATGTACTTTTCAAGGTTATGAACTGCAACAACAATAGACAAGGAAATAGTCATTACGTTATCCCAATGTTAATTTATTTTTTTCTTTGTGTAATTTCAATGGCATGTAGCTATTTACTTACATAATTTAAAAAGTAAATCATAAATCAAAGTATATAAAACTTTAAATCTATTACTTATTTTTTATAAATTACATTATATAAATAAAAATGATTTATATTCATAATACTTCAAGATGTAGTCGTCTCTCCTGCGGAAGACCCGGTCAGAGAGGTCATTGCGCTTTCTCCGTCCGCATCTTAAAGTTAATTGCAATATTAGAAAAATCTTAATAAGGATTCGATAGTATCATAACAATGCGGATTATAGAAAACGTAGCCAAAAAGAATCTATTTTCATGGAAATTAATTTATTACGATATTAAACTGGACAACAGTAATTTTGCATTCCCCTATATCTATTGGCGGATTCAGAACTATGGAAGGCATTCACTCTGGAGCAATACACAAGCATGGATAACCTGCTTCTTTCGACATTGTTGACCTGAAATACTGACTGTGTAGTAATCATCTGCGCGAACGCGAGTTAATCATCCGCAATTTTGCTTGATAATTTTTTTTTGCAAACCACTCTGGACTGTCGAAAATAGCTTTTTCTTGGGTTTAAATGAGTCCAAAATTGTCCGCAAATTAGGCCAGAATTTTTTGCATCGCTACAAGGCGATGTGTGACGAGCACACCACGGCACGTGATGACATTGTCGCGTTAGAAGCAGAAATGACGTTCATTGCGTGCGTGGCGGAAGTCCGGGCATGGACAGCAGAGTAGAGGGCTACCTGCGGCGCAGTGGTGTCATGGCGCTACTGTGAAATCAACATTCAGCGCGGTGTGATACTGCGCGAACAGGAAGAGATATCGATGAAAAGCTGCGCTCACGGCTCCCGCCCTACGGTTGCGGCACTAAAGCCTATTGATAAAATCAGCTCCGCTGCTAACGAAAATGTCCTCAGAGCGCACGCTGGCGGCACAGGCCGCGTTGATGCAGCAACCGGAACCCTGATAAATTCCAGTATCACGCCATGCTCTTCCGTCCATTGCGCTAGCGTGAGCGATATCAGTTTCGGACCGTTATCCATCCGCTGTTTCAGAGGATTTCGCGGTTTGTTACTACCCTGTCCAGCACCCGGGCCACCCGTTGTGCCGAAATATTCAGATCGATTTCTATCGCCAGGGCTTCACGGTTAAAATTATCCACCACGTCGAATGTCCGCAAGCGTCTGCCACACATCAGCGCATCGTGCATAAAATCACCGGACCCGCTCTGATTAAGCGCTTCCGGCGTCGCCAGTGGTGCCGGATTACGCACAGGAAATCGCTGTTTTCCCTTACAATGGACGTTCAGCTTCAGCAGGCAGTAAATTCGGCGCACTCTTTTATGATTCCATGCTTGCCTCTGCCTGCGCAGTCCCCGGAACAGCTTCTTAAAACCGTATCGCGGATAACGTTCAGCCGTTTCGGTCAGGGCCTGAACCACCTGCTCATCGCGCCGGACATCAAGTTGATAAAGATAAACCGTCCGGCTCAGCGATAACGTCCTACATGCATGACGTACGCTCATCGCAAATTGCGCTTTCAGGTAGCTGACGAGCTCACACTTTATCGCTGGTTTTAAAACTCTTTTCGATGACATCTTCTAACGCCGGGTTTTCCAGACTGAGATCGGCAAGCATCTGTTTCAGGCGACGAATTTCATCCTCAAGTCTTTCATCTTTTTGATATCAGAGGCTGCCATACCGCCAAATTTCGCTTTCCAGTGTATGAGCTGGCTTCAGAGATACCGGCTTCGCGGCAGACATCTTTAGCGTGCGTCCGGCTTCGACTGACTTCAGAACGGCGATGATCTGGTGTTCGGTGAATCGGGCTTTGCGCAGGATGCTCTTCTCTGGGGATATAATCAGTATGCCGGAGGAGTTCTAAATGTGAATGGTTCGTTTAAGCAAGCGGGATACCTACACTTTTATCACAGGGTATTTTTTCAAATCTAACCTCGAAAACAGAGAGTAACATCAAAAATTCCATTGAAAAAATCGTGCTTCCCGTTGCTAACAGCTGCCAGAAAATGCCAGACACAATAACAAAAAAGCCCGCGGTTACGCGGGCTTAGAGGGGATTTAGTGCATTTACGTGCGGGCAATTGTCAGACGTTAAATCATTCCCACTCTATCGTCGCCGGCGGTTTGCCGGAGATGTCATACACCACGCGGGAAATGCCGTCGATCTCATTGATGATGCGGTTGGAAACGCGCCCCAGGAATTCGTACGGCAGATGCACCCAATGGGCGGTCATAAAGTCGATGGTTTCCACCACGCGCAGCGACACCACCCAGTCGTACTTGCGGCCGTCGCCCATCACGCCGACGGAGCGCACGGGCAAAAAGACCGTGAAGGCCTGGCTGACTTTGTTATACAGATCCGCCTTGTGCAGCTCTTCGATAAAGATCGCATCGGCGCGGCGCAGCAGATCGCAATACTCCTTTTTCACCTCACCCAGCACCCGCACGCCCAGACCCGGGCCAGGGAACGGATGGCGATAAAGCATGTCGTACGGCAGGCCCAGCTCCAGGCCTATCTTACGCACTTCGTCCTTGAACAATTCTTTCAGCGGTTCCACCAAGCCCATTTTCATCTCTTTCGGCAGGCCGCCGACATTATGGTGCGACTTGATGACGTGCGCCTTGCCGGTGGCGGAGGCGGCGGATTCGATAACATCGGGGTAAATGGTACCCTGCACCAGCCATTTTACTTCGGTGAGACTCAGCGCCTGTTCGTCAAACACCTCAACAAACACCCGGCCGATGGTTTTCCGTTTGGTTTCCGGATCGTCGATGCCGGCCAGCGCGGAGAGGAAGCGGTCTTCCGCCGACACATGGATAATGTTCAGGCCATAATGATCGCCGACCATATCCATCACCTGACTGGCTTCGTTGAGGCGCAGCAGGCCGTTATCGACGAACACGCAGGTCAATCGCTCGCCGATGGCCCGATGCAGCAGCATCGCGGTCACCGATGAATCCACGCCGCCGGATAAGCCGAGGATCACCCGATCGTCGCCGACCTGCTCGCGAATGCGCGCCACCGCATCTTCAATAATTTTGGCCGGCGTCCACAGCGGGTCGCACCGGCAAATATCGAGCACGAAGCGTTCCAGCATGCGCTGCCCCTGGCGGGTATGGGTAACTTCGGGGTGGAATTGAACACCGTAAAACCGTTTTTCTTCGTTAGCCATGATGGCGAACGGGCAAGTTTCGGTGCTGGCGACGGTGACAAAATCCACCGGAATGGCGGTGACTTTGTCGCCATGGCTCATCCAGACATCCAGCAGCGGCGTGCCGCCGATGCCGATGTCGTCCTGAATGTCGCGCACCAGAAAACTGGTGGTCAACACTTCTACCTGGGCATAGCCAAATTCGCGCTGGGAAGAGCCCTGGACTTTACCGCCGAGCTGCATCGCCATGGTTTGCATGCCGTAGCAGACACCCAGCACCGGCACGCCCGCCTGAAACACATAGTCCGGCGCGCGCGGGCTGTCCTGCTCTGTGGTGCTTTCCGGACCGCCGGAAAGGATAATACCGCGGGGATGGAATTCGCGTATTTGCGCTTCGGTTACATCCCATGCCCAAAGTTCGCAATAGACGCCAAGCTCACGTACCCGGCGGGCCACCAGCTGGGTATATTGCGATCCGAAGTCCAGAATCAGAATGCGGTGTTTATGGATATTTTCTGTCATTGATGGCGTATTCCGAGAGCGTATAGCAAAAAAGTATCATTGCCCGGCCGGGAAAGTACCGAGCAGAATGGCGTCGGGCCGCCGAGCTGGCATGGCCCGCGCCGGGGAAATTCGTTAACCCATGCGGTAGTTCGGGGATTCTTTGGTGATGGCGACGTCATGAACGTGGCTTTCCTGAATGCCGGCACCGCTGATACGGACAAATTCCGCTTTGGTACGAAGGTCGTCGATAGTAGCACAACCGGTCAGCCCCATACAGGAACGCAGCCCGCCCATTTGTTGATGGACAATTTCCTTCAGGCGACCTTTATACGCCACGCGGCCTTCGATGCCTTCCGGCACCAGTTTATCGGCGGCGTTGTCGGTCTGGAAATACCGGTCCGACGACCCCTTGGACATCGCGCCCAGCGACCCCATGCCGCGGTAGGATTTGAAAGAGCGGCCTTGGAACAGTTCGATTTCGCCGGGGGATTCTTCGGTGCCCGCCAACAGCGACCCTACCATGACACAGGCGGCGCCGGCGGCGATGGCTTTGGCGATATCGCCGGAAAAACGGATGCCGCCGTCGGCGATAACCGGGATCCCCGTACCTTCCAAGGCTTCAACCGCATCAAAAATAGCGGTGATCTGCGGCACACCGACGCCGGTGACGATGCGGGTCGTACAAATGGAGCCGGGGCCGATGCCCACTTTCACGGCGCTGACGCCCGCCTCGACCAGCGCGAGCGCACCGGCGCCGGTGGCAACGTTGCCGCCGATGATTTGCAGGTCGGGGTATTTGGCGCGCGTGTCGCGGATACGCTGTAGCACGCCTTCGGAATGGCCGTGGGAGGAATCGATAATCAGGACGTCAACGCCGGCGCTCACCAGGGCGTCGATGCGCTCTTCGTTGCTGGCGCCGGCGCCTACCGCCGCGCCGACGCGCAAGCGGCCGTGTTCATCTTTACAGGCATTGGGTTTACGTTCGGCCTTTTGGAAATCTTTTACCGTTATCATACCGAGCAGATGAAATTGCTCATCCACCACCAGCGCTTTTTCGACGCGCTTTTCGTGCATTTTGGCCAGCACCACTTCGCGGGCTTCGCCTTCTTTTACCGTCACCAGGCGTTCTTTCGGGGTCATCACGGTGGAAACCGGCTGGCTAAGATCGGTGACGAAGCGAACGTCACGACCGGTAATGATCCCTACCAATTCATTATCTTCCGTTACCACCGGATAGCCGGCGAAACCGTTGCGCGTGGTGAGTTCTTTTACCTCGGATAGCGTAGTACTGGGCGTGACACACTGAGGATTGGTCACGACGCCGCTCTCATGGCGTTTCACGCGGCCCACTTCCTCCGCCTGGCGTTCGATAGACATGTTTTTGTGGATAAAACCAATACCGCCTTCCTGCGCCAGCGCGATAGCCAGGCTGGATTCGGTTACCGTATCCATTGCCGCGGACAGCATGGGTATATTCAGGCGTATTTTCTGAGTCAATCGGGTGCCGAGATCGGCCGCGTTGGGCAGTACCATGGAGTGAGCGGGAAGGAGCAGAACGTCGTCGAATGTCAGAGCTTCTTTAGCAATACGTAACATAGCAATATCTCACCAAGGTGGATGTGAAACAGATAAAATATTGCCGTGGCATTATACAGAACGTAATCGGTTGCCTCCAGCACTATTTTCAAAAAATCCTTGCTTACCGTTTCGCAATGAGTAATATCAATCGATTAAGACTTTGCAATGGAGTTTGATCCCGCTCACATGTTTACCCCGCCCTCTTCCCTGATTTTTACCGTCAGCCGTCTCAATAAAACGGTACGAGAGCTGTTGGAAGGCGAAATGGGTCAGGTTTGGCTCACGGGAGAGATATCCAATTTTTCCCAGCCTGCGTCGGGTCACTGGTACTTCACCCTCAAAGACGACCGCGCCCAGGTGCGCTGCGCCATGTTTCGCAATACCAACCGCCGCACCACGTTTTCGCCGCGCAACGGTCAACAGGTATTGGTGCGCGCAACCCTCACGCTTTATGAGCCGCGCGGCGACTATCAGCTTATTGCCGAGAGCATGCAGCCGGCCGGCGACGGATTACTGCAACAGCAGTTTGAGCAGCTTAAACAACAATTAAGCGACGAGGGGCTGTTCAGCCAGCAGTATAAGCAACCGCTGCCCAGCACGGCCCGCCGCGTAGGGGTGATTACCTCCGCCAGCGGCGCGGCGCTGCACGATATTTTGCAGGTGTTGAAACGCCGCGATCCGTCACTGCCGGTGGTGGTTTACCCCACCGCGGTGCAGGGGCTGGAAGCGCCGGCGCAGATCGTGCGCGCCATCGAAGCCGCCAACCGGCGCGCAGAGTGCGATGTGCTGATCGTGGGTCGCGGGGGCGGTTCGCTGGAGGATCTCGCCAGCTTCAACGACGAACGGGTGGCGCGGGCGATTTTCGCCAGCCGCTTGCCGGTAGTCAGCGCGGTCGGCCATGAGACCGATGTGACCATCGCCGATTTTGTCGCCGATTTGCGCGCGCCAACGCCGTCGGCGGCGGCCGAGCTGGTAAGCCGCAACCAGGTGGAACTCTTGCGTCAACTGCAGTCTCAACGGCAGCGGCTGGAAATGGCGATGGATTATTTCCTCGCGCAGCGCCAACAACACTACGGCCGTCTTCAGCACCGCCTGCACCAGCAGCATCCTCAATTGCGGCTCGCCCGCCAGCAAACCGCACTGATGGCTCTACGCCGCCGCCTGGACGACGGCCTACAGAGGCAACTGCGCCAGGCGCTGCACCGTCACGAACATCTGCGGCAACGTCTGCAGCAGCAGGCGCCCACGGCGCGCATCAACCGTGCACAGCAGCAATTGCAGGCGCTGCGTTACCAACTGAGCCAGAGCATAAGCCGCCGCGTAAGCCGGCAAAATAATGCCTTTGGGGCGCTCTGCTCCCGACTGGAAGGCGTGAGTCCGCTGAAAACCCTGGCGCGGGGGTTCAGCGTCACCACCGATAGCCACGGCGCGGTGGTGAAACAAACCCGTCAGCTAAGCGCCGGCGATCGTCTGACGACCCGACTGAGCGATGGCTGGGTGGAGAGCCAGGTTACCCAGATCACCCGGCAGCCGGCGAAACGCCAGCGACGATCAAAGGACTGATTCAACGGCGAGCCGTGGCGCATGCCCGCACCCGCCACGGCATGCTGCACAGCGCATGACCGCAGGCTCCACCACCGCAACACCGCACGCCCGGCCACAAAGCCTAGGCCGCGGTGCGCTTCCCAGGAGCGTAAATTCCCACACGCGGCCGTGCCGCCTTTGTACCATGACACACTTTTCAATATCGGCACGCCCGTCACGGCCGACCTTGAGCGTCCCCCGCCGAACGGGTGGCAGCATTGCGGCACAGCTGGTTAAAACCCGCGCCGACGGCCAGCAGCAGGTAGGTACCGAGGAAGACCGGCCGCATGCCCAAATGGCCGCCGACCTTCGCCGCCGGTACACTATAACGAATGACGCTGGCGATACAGGGTAGCAGCCCGCCCAATGCCAGCCCCATGCAAAAGCGCTGCGCCACCAATTGCCAACCGGCGGTAACGAACGCCTGCGGGATAAGCAACACCGCCGCCACCAGCAAACAACCAATGATTACTCGCCAATGGCCCACCCTGTCCGCCAGCCGACCGAGCCTTGAGGACGATAGGATACTGCCCAGCGCCGCGGCCGCCATTACCAGGCCGGCGACAAACGTCACCTGCTGGTCGCTCACCGGCTGCGCGACATAAAGCATGATAATCGGCTCGATGGACATATTCGCCAGCATCAGCAATGTACCGGTAATCAGCATTGCCATCACCGGCAGGTTGCGCCAGGGGCTGATGGCGGGGGATGTCGCTGCGACAACCGGGCGCGAGGCGGTGCCGGGGACTTCTTTAAGCACCACCACCGTGGCCAAAAAAGCGATAAAGATGGCCCCGCCCGCTATCATAAAAGTGCCGCGGATGCCGATGAGCGGCAGCAGCGTACCGCCAATCAGCGGACCGACGAGATTACCCGCCATAATGCCGGAGGAGAGCATGCCCAATGCCCATCCCGTGCGGGCCTTGGGGGTCTGAGTGGCGACCAGGATAGTGGATCCGGAGGCGTATCCGCCCAGCAAACCGGCCAGCAGGCGCAGCGCCATGCCAAGCAACGTCATCGCCACCGCCATACCGAGGCTGGCCCGGATCAGCATCAGCTTGCGGCCGTAGCGATCCCCCAATCGTCCCCAGAGCGTCGCGGTCAGCGCAGCGGTGAAAAAGGCCGCGCCATAGGCCACTCCCGACCACTCGCTGATAGCCGCATAGGCCGGTGACACCGAGTTGCTCGACGTAAAGAGGCAGAAACGGCAATAGCAACGTCATCGCGACGATAGTGGTAAAGGAGCCAAACACACAGACGACTAAATTGCGCCGCCAATAATCATTATCATCGGGCGCTATACTACCGTTTTGCATCGTACCAATCCTTCATCAAGAGTAAGACAGGGAAACATCTCTGCGCTCGGCGCCGCAACGTGAACAGAGCCGAATGCGCGCGCCGAGCGTTATCGCGGCGATAGCGATAAATGGAAAAAGAGGAGTCGACCGCCATTAAGGGAAATACGGCGGGCAGGTCGGCGCGGGTAACGGCGCTAAACCCCTGCTTGCGGTAAAAGTGCTGGGCGGAGATAAAGTAAGCGTACGCCCAGCGCCGTATTGACAGTTATTCAGCAGGGATGGTGAGGTTCCACGGCAGGAGCTCTTTGATTTTGTTGATGGGATGATCCGCGATAATCGCCAGCACATGGCGCAGATACGCTTCCGGCTCCAC
>NZ_JBLKSS010000137.1:0-16839 GCF_047607725.1 Sodalis sp. (in: enterobacteria)
AAGTCCAGCGGGAAATTGGGACGACGTCTTGAGGGTTTTGGTGGGGTTTGTTTCATGAATTGCGCCCATTAAAAAAATAATGGACATCATCTTCAATAACTTGATGGGGAATTAACAGACGGCGCTGGGCGTACGCTTACGAAAAAAGCATGTCATTATTCCGCAGAGGTAACGTCTGGTACGGCAACTACAAGACGCCGGGCGGCAAGCGCATTAAAGAATCTCTTGGAACAACGGACAGAAAACAAGCTCAGGAGTTCCACGACCGTCGAAAAGCTGAACTATGGCGGATAGATAAATTGGGTGACTTTCCCGAGGTTAGTTTTGATGAGGCTTGTCTGCGCTAGCTTGAAGAGAAATCACATAAAAAGTCCCTTGATGCTGACAAGGGACGTATTGGATTCTGGCTCATGCATTTTGAAGGTGTTTTGCTTAAAAACATCACGGAGGCGAAAATTTACTCAGCCGTGAGTAAGATGACAAACAGAAAATCTGAAGCACGCTGGCATCAGAAAGCGGCAGCCATGAGTAAAAAAGGGATTGACATTGGTAATTATACGCCAGAGCCAGTTTCTACTTCAACAAAAGCCAAGCACCTTGCATTGATGAAATCAATCATGCGGGCCGCTGAACGTGAATGGAAGTGGAAGTGGAAGTGGATAGAAAAATTACCTGTTATCAAAGTTCCACAAGAGAGAAATAAGCGGGTATGGTGGCTCGAACCCGCAGAAGCTCAAAGGCTAATTGAAGAATGTCCCGAACCTCTGAAGTCTATCGTAGAATTCGCATTATCAACAGATCTTCGCAGTTCTAACATTGTCAACCTAAAGTGGCAGCAGATAGATATGCAGCGCAAAGTCGCTTGGGTGCATCCGGAAGAGAGTAAGTCAGGGCGAGCTATCGGAGTTGCGTTGAATGATATGGCGTGTGCAGTACTGAGACGACAAATAGGACATCATCATAATTTGGTGTTCGTTCATACGACAGCAGTTAAAAGAAATGATGGCACGACTACAACATCAGTACGGAAAATGCGTGTTGATTCAAATACGACTTGGAGAGCGGCGCTGGGACGTGCAGGAATCGAAGACTTCCGGTTTCATGATCTGCGTCACACATGGGCAAGTTGGTTAGTTCAGTCAGGGGTGCCCCTGTCTTGCATTGCAGGAAATGGGAGGCTGGGAAAGTATAGAAATGGTACAGCGGTATGCGCACCTAGCCCCGAACCATCTTACAGTGCATGCACGGCAAATTGATGCGATTTTTGGCAGTCGCGTCCCAAATCCGTTCCACTGTGAAAAAGTGTCCCTTAAAAARATCACTTAACCCATTGATTTTAAATGGTACGCCCTACTGGATTCGAACCAGTGACCTACGGCTTAGAAGGCCGTTGCTCTATCCAACTGAGCTAAGGGCGCACAACGGAAACCGCGGCGGTGAATGCGGTTTGGATTATACGGAGGTAAGCGTTTGAGTCAATGGCTTTTCTGTCCATTGTTCTGCCGGTAAAAGGTCAGGATGCATTCTGTGCCTGACAGCGGGGCGCGCTTCTGCCAAAATAGCGCCCTCAGCCTGATTACAATGACGGATTTCCGATTCAGATGGTAGCGAAAATAATTGATGGTAAGGCCGTTGCCCAGCAGGTCAGAAGTGAAGTGGCCGCGCGGGTGCAGGAACGCCTCAAGGCGGACAAGCGCGCGCCGGGACTGGCGGTAGTGCTGGTCGGCGGCGATCCCGCCTCGCAAATTTATGTTGCCAGCAAGCGCAAAGCCTGTGAAGACGTCGGTTTTATCTCCCTTTCCTATGATCTGCCGAGCACGGTCACGGAGGCGGAATTGCTGGCGCTAATTGATCGGCTGAATGCCGACCGCTGCGTGGACGGCATTTTGGTGCAACTGCCGCTGCCGGCGGGGATTGATAATATCAGCGTGCTGGAGCGTATCGCGCCGGATAAAGATGTCGACGGTTTCCATCCCTATAATGTCGGCCGTCTGTGCCAACGCGCGCCGCTGCTGCGACCCTGTACCCCGCGCGGCATTGTGACGTTGCTGGAGCGCTATCGCATCGATACCTTTGGCCTCAACGCTGTTGTGGTTGGCGCGTCCAACATTGTCGGCCGGCCCATGAGTCTCGAACTGTTGCTGGCGGGCTGTACGGTGACCGTCACCCACCGTTTCACGCGTGATTTACGGTGTCATATCGAAAATGCCGATCTACTGGTAGTGGCGGTGGGCAAAACAGGCTTTATTCCCGGCGAGTGGATCAAACCCGGTGCGGTGGTCATGGATGTCGGGATTAATCGTCTGGATAGCGGCAAAGTGGTCGGCGACGTGGATTATGCCGGCGCCGCCGAGCGCGCCGCCTACATTACGCCGGTGCCCGGCGGCGTGGGCCCGATGACGGTGGCAACACTGATTCAGAATACCTTGCAGGCCTGCGAGGATTATCACGATACGTCAGCACCGGAGGCCTAACCATGACAACTTTTTCTCTTGAAGGGCACCCCCATATCGCGTTATGCGATCTTTTGAAAATTTCGGGCTGGTGCGATAGCGGCGCGGCGGCCAAGTTGGTCATTGATGAGGGGCGGGTCACGGTAAACGGCGAGGTGGAAAGCCGCCGGCGCTGTAAGATTACCGCCGGGCAGCGCGTCGCCTTCGCCGGGCAGCAGGTGACGATCGCGGAATAAGCCACGGGCGAAGCGATATTGCCGGCCCCCACTGTCCCGCTATGGGACCGGCGCGTGCCGCCGAGGAGGGCCAGCGCCGGCCTATGCCCTTAACCGCGGCGCCAGGTCGTCCCCTGGGGGCCGTCTTCCAGCACGATGCCCAGCGCGGTAAGTTTATCCCGGGCTTCATCCGCCAGTGCCCACTGCCGGGCTTTGCGCGTGTCGTTGCGCTGCTGAATTAACGCGGCTATCTTGGCATTCTCATCCACGTCGCCGCCGGCGCCCTGCTGCAGGAAGGCGGCGGGATCCTGCTCAAGCAGCCCCAGCACACCGGCCAGCTGGCGTAACGTCGCCGCCATACCCTGCGCCGCCGCCGGCTGCTCGCTTTTCAGGCGGTTCACCTCACGGGCGATGTCGAACAGGACAGAATAGGCTTCCGGGGTATTGAAATCGTCATCCATCACCGCGGTAAACTGCGCCCCAAAGTTTTCACCGCCGGCGGGAGCGGCTGCCGCATCGGTGCCGCGCAGGGCGGTATACAGGCGCTCAAGCGCGGCTCGCGCCTGTTTGAGATTTTCTTCGCTGTAATTAAGCTGGCTGCGGTAATGGCTGGACATCAGAAAATAGCGCATCGTTTCGGCGTCGTAATAGCGCAGGACGTCACGCACGGTAAAAAAGTTGCCCAAGGATTTGGACATCTTCTCTCGATCGACCATCACCATCCCGGCGTGCATCCACACATTAACATAGGGGCCGTCGTGGGCGCAGGTGGACTGCGCGATTTCATTTTCATGATGCGGGAAAATCAGGTCCGAACCGCCGCCGTGGATGTCGAAATGATGGCCAAGCTGCCGGCTGTTCATGGCCGAACACTCAATGTGCCAGCCGGGCCGGCCGTCGCCCCATGGCGATGGCCAACTCGGCTCGCCGGGCTTCGACATTTTCCACAGCACAAAATCCATGGGGTTGCGTTTTACTTCGGCGACTTCGACGCGAGCGCCGGCCTGAAGCTGCGCCAGATCCTGGCGGGACAACAGGCCATAATCGCTGTCGCTGTCCACGGCGAACATCACATCACCGTTCGTGGCTACATAGGCATGCTCTCTGGCGAGAAGCTGCCCCACCAGTTCAATAATCGCGTCCATATAGTGCGTGGCGCGCGGTTCATGGTCGGGACGCAAGATATTCAGCTTGTCGAAATCAAGGTGCATCTCCCGGATCATGCGATCGGTAAGCTGATGAAAGGGCTCGCCGTTTTCCGCGGCGCGGCGGATAATTTTGTCTTCAATATCGGTGATATTGCGGACATAATTGACCTCAAAGCCGCGATAGCGCAGATAGCGGGTAACGACGTCAAAGGCGACGAAAGTGCGCCCATGGCCGATGTGGCATAGGTCATACACGGTGATGCCGCACACATACATACCGACTTTACCGGCATGGATAGGTTTAAATTCCTCTTTTTGGCGTGTCAGGGTGTTAAAAATATTTAGCATCGAAAATCATTCCATGTGTCTGCGGATTACGCGTGTAGAGCGCCCAGCGGTAAAGGTCAATAAACCTAACGGGGTATTGAACCCTGAAGCCGTAGCTATTACAAGGGTATGCCCCGGAATTCCCCGCGCTTGACGCGGCGCTGTCATCCAGCGCACGGAGGGAAACGGGGGTCGATGCTGACTCTATGCCAGAGTTATGCTATAAAACCCCTCTGCCCGTACACTTTGTATGAATGCAATTCATCAGACTTTCAGGACATTAAATATGGTTACTTTACATACCATATCACGGCGATATCGTTATCAAAACCTTTGCGGAAAAAGCGCCGTTAACCGTTGAGAATTTCCTCAATTATTGCCGCAGCGGGTTTTATGACAATACCATTTTCCATCGCGTGATTAATGGTTTCATGATCCAGGGCGGCGGCTTTGTCCCCGGCATGGAACAAAAGGCGACCCAGACGCCGGTGAAAAACGAAGCCAATAGTGGTCTGAAAAACAATCGCGGTACGCTGGCGATGGCCCGTACCAACGATCCCCATTCCGCCACCGCGCAATTTTTTATCAACGTGGTGGATAATTACTTCCTGAATTTCCGCTCTGAACGTCCCGACGGCTGGGGATATTGTGTCTTCGCCGAAGTGACCGATGGTCTGGACATGGTGGATAAAATCAAAGGCGTCGCTACCGGCCGCAGCGGGATGCACCAGGACGTACCAAAAGATGACGTCATCATTACCCATGTGACGGTCGCGGAGTAACCCTAGCCGCATGTCAACGCTGTTCGTCGCGGATATTCATCTTTGCGCACAAGAGCCGGCGATTACCGCCGGTTTTCTGCATTTTTTACGTACCCGCGCCATCGCCGCGCAAGCGTTGTATATTCTTGGCGACCTGTTTGAGGTGTGGATAGGCGATGACGATCCCAATCCGCTGCATCACGAGATCGCCGTCGCGCTACAGGCGCTGGGTCAACGCGGCATTCCCTGCTATTTCATTCACGGTAATCGTGATTTCCTGCTCGGCCAGCGCTACGCCAGCGCCTGCGGTATGACGCTACTGCCCGCACAGCAGGTTATGCAGCTTGACGGGCTTCGGGTCGTGATATTGCATGGCGACACGCTGTGTACCGACGATAGCGATTATCAGCGTTTCCGCCGCCGGGTGCATCAACGCTGGCTGCAGCGGCTGTTTTTATCGCAGCCGCTGCGGCTGCGGCTGCGCATCGCCGACAGGATGCGCGCCAACAGTCTACGCGCCAACGCCGGGAAAACCGCCGATATCATGGACGTTAACGCACAGGCGGTCATGACGGTGCTGGCGCACACCGGCGCGACGGTGATGATCCATGGCCATACCCATCGACCGGCGATTCATGTCCTGCCCGGGGAACGCCGTCGCGCGGTGCTTGGCGCCTGGCACCGCCAGGTGTCGGCCATTGAGGTCACGGCCAAGGGCGTCACGCTGCACGAGTTTCCTTTCGGCGGCTGAGCGCTGGCGCGCGCCCGGCGTTATCTTTTCGAGCGGCTGGACGCCCCCATTCCCGCGGGGCCGCCAGGGGCGCGCTCTGCCGTTGGGGTTTCCCGCTCAACCGGGGCGCTAGGCCACGTCTGCGCACGGCTATAGGGTTTCCACCAGCATAAACTCTTCCACCACCAGCGCCATCTCTTCCGACCAGTGGCCGGCACGTTCAAAAAACGCCCGGTGGGTTCCACGCCAGTAGGCCAGGCTAAGATCCCCCTCGCCTTCTTTGGCTGCCATTTCCGCTGTGACGTCGCAAAAATGCAGCAGGCGCAAGGCTGTGGTGCGGATAACCGCCAGCGGGCACTCTCGACCATCGAGGATCACGCTGTAGTCGCCAATGCGCGGGGAGGTGGCATCCTGTTGGTAGGCCTGCAGCGAGCAGCATGTGGCGGTTTTTATGCCCCCACCACGAGTGCGCCCAACTCGTCGGCCATTTGCGGGCTATCGCCGAAGGCCCAATATGACGCGCCCGGGTAGGTTACTGCAAGCGGCGCGCTTTCTTTTGGTATGGTTTCCATCGCGGATATCCCGTTTAGCCCCGCCAGCACCGGTCAGGGCAAGCTACTCAGTTAAAGAAACATTTTGGTGCAGTATAATCCGCACAGCGCATTTTTTCCTTCGCCGCGAACGCCGCCGCCGGCTACGCAACCGTTTTCCTCTATCGGGAGCCATGATATGCTCTACGCCCGGTTAGCCAGGCCGCAGGATCTGTTAATAACGCCGACATTATGACCACAGGAGCACGACGCGTATGCAATCCAACCTCGCCACGGCAAAGATCGCGATTGTCATGGGTTCCCAAAGTGATTGGAGCACCCTGCAATTTGCCGCGGAAATTCTCACCGCGCTGAACGTTCCCTTTGAGGCGGAAATTGTTTCAGCCCACCGTACACCTGATAAGTTATTCCGCTTCGCCGAACAGGCGGCCGACAACGGTTATGCGGTGATTATTGCCGGCGCGGGCGGCGCGGCGCATTTGCCGGGCATGTTGGCGGCCAAGACGCTGGTACCGGTACTCGGGGTGCCGGTTCAAAGCGCGGCGCTGAGCGGCGTGGACAGTCTCTATTCCATTGTACAAATGCCGCGCGGAATTCCGGTCGGCACATTGCCCATCGGCAAAGCCGGCGCCGCCAACGCCGCCCTGCTGGCCGCCCAAATTTTAGCGCTGCATGACGCGGCGCTGACCGATCGTTTGAGCCAGTGGCGCCAACAGCAAACCGATGAGGTCCTGAGCCATCCCGATCCGAGGGAACAGGCATGAAGCCGGTCTGCGTACTGGGCAACGGCCAGTTGGGTCGTATGCTGCGGCAAGCCGGCGAGCCGCTGGGTATCGTGGTGTACCCGGTCGGGCTGGACGCCGAGCCCGAATCAGTTCCTTTCGGCCAAAGCGTGATCACCGCCGAAATCGAACGCTGGCCGGAAACCGCCCTCACCCACGAACTGGCGCGTCATCCCGACTTCGTTAATCGTGATATTTTTCCCAGGCTGGCCGATCGGCTTACGCAAAAGCAGCTGCTGGACCAGTTGCGTCTGGCGCCCGCCCCCTGGGCGCCGCTGGCGGGTGCCGCTCAATGGCCGGAGGTGTTCGTTTCCTTCGGCAATTTGGCCATCGTGAAACGCCGGGTGGGCGGCTATGACGGTCGTGGCCAATGGCGGCTCCATCCGGGCGAAGAGTCCACGCTACCGCAGGATTGCTACGGCAGTTGCATCGTCGAGCAGGGCATCGCCTTCGACGGGGAAGTGTCGCTGGTAGGCGCCCGGTCCACCGATGGCGCTCAGGTCTTTTATCCGCTGACCCATAATTTCCATCAGGAAGGTATTCTGCGCGCCAGCGTCGCCTTTCCCTCCCCGGATAGCGGCCTGCAACAGCGGGCGGAAAATATGCTCGGCACTATCCTGCATGAGCTGGACTATGTCGGCGTGATGGCGATGGAGTGCTTTATTGTCGGCGATCGACTGCTTATCAATGAACTGGCGCCGCGGGTGCATAACAGCGGCCATTGGACGCAAAATGCCGCCTCCATTAGTCAATTTGAACTGCATTTACGCGCTATTCTGGCGCTGCCGCTACCGGTACCGGTCGTCAGCACGCCCGCGGCCATGGTGAATATTATAGGCAGCGACGTTAATACGGATTGGCTGGCGGACTCACTAGTGCATTTGCACTGGTACGAAAAAGAGGTGCGCGCGGGGCGCAAGGTTGGACATCTGAACCTTACCCATCCTGATAGCGCGGCACTCAGCCGCAGCCTGCAGCGGTTGGCAACGCTACTGCCGGCGGAATACCAAAATGGGATCGACTGGGCAACGCAGAAACTGGCCGGTTGAGTCTTGAGTCAGGGCGCGGCGGCTCGCATTGTCCCCAAGATTGAGAACGAATCGCCCTCTGCAAGTAAGCGCCCCGTGGAGGACGTCTTGAATTATTGGTGGGTTTGTTGTATGGCCCGATAAGAATATGTTCCACTACAATGCCTAGTGAACCCGCATCCTATAAGGGACGGCTGTCAGATCATGGATAATCCGGCGATGATAGTGTCCACTTAAATTTTAATGGACACTATCACAAACTTCAGAACCACTAATTTCATATAACTCAAACCGGGATGGAAATAAAAGTTATTAAAATCAATACAATGTGAAAATGCAATGAGCATAAGCGTGTAACGTAGGTTTACTGTCTCATACAACAAACCCACCAATAATTCAAGACGTCCTCCACGGGGCGCTTACGAGCCAATAACAATCCTTGCATCATCAAAAAAAGGTTGAACATTGAAGATATATGTTTGAATTTTATTTTCTCGGCCAAATGCGCAAGTGATGAGTAAAGATAATGTGACTTTATTTTTCATCACCCTTCAGTAGTATTCGTGAAGCTTATCGGCAAAGACAGATGACCAGTGAGGAATTTCTGACAGTTTTTTGTCTTCGATCTGGCTTGAACCCGCCAAGTCCAACAGCTCTATCATCGGCGAGTTGATATAGGTATAACGGGATTCACTATCGAGTATTTGACACGGATGGCTATTGCTTTCGCACATATAGATAATATGGAGAGGCATCGCAGTCCGCTTTAGGTATATGTCAATCATAAAAAACCATCCTTGGAATAAACTTTATTTATTTAAATGAAGTATTCACGATGGAGAGCCATTAATATATAAGGTAATTCCCATTACAATAGTGTGTTCTCTTTATAATAAGATCGCCAGAAATAATTTCTGGCTATTTGATTTAGGGCAGAATGGCTTTCATTTCCTCGTGTATCAAAGAGGGGAATGCATGATTTTCTAAATATATTCGCGATCATACCTATTTTTAAGATCAAGACAGAAACGAACCGCTAAACGGCATCACTCGTTAACGCTACTGTTGCTCGATAAGTGGGATAAATTACTTTCAAGTTAAGGGGGAAGCAAATTTCATGCTTTTGATCAATCGAAACTTCAATCACGTTTTTATCGTTGAACTCCTTTAAACGATAAAAAATGCCGGTTAACGTTCCTAAAATTTACCAATAGTAGTTAGATTATCGTGACCTATGGCCGATTATGCAGGCCGGTTTTGTGCTTTAAATTCCTGTGAAGCATGAATGTCATGTTGCATTTGTTTAAAGATCAAACCGCCGTGTTAAAACCGGTACCCTTCAATTTTCAGGGGACCAGTTTACGTCACGGATACTAAATTCAACGCTTGGATGACGGGGCATAGAAAGGTTGCCGCGGTATTTCATCCGCCAGGTAATGGCGGTAGAAATCTTTTACATGCGGGAATACGGCCTTACCCAAAGCCCGACGGGTTTGTTCTTCAGCATTACGCGGCGCGGCAAGTTTGTGGGCGATTTCACTCAGCACAGCGGTGTGGTCGACTTTGGTAAATCGGCCTTGATGGTAAATCTCCTCACCCTGAATAAAGACGCTCTCGATATCCTTGGTTCGCGCCCGCTGTACCAGGACATCAAGCAAAGGGATGTCCTCATCCTGGTAGGGCCACGTGACGCTTTTCCAGTCAAACAGCACGGCGTCCGCCAGTTTTCCCGGTTCTAGGCGACCGATTTGCCCCGCAAAGGATGTCGTTTCGGCTCCCCCCTCGGTTGCCATGCGCACGATTTCGCCACAGGAAGGCACCTCATCCTCCTCCATGCCGGGAACGCGATGAAGGCGTAGCGCCAGACGCATCTCCTGCAGCATATCTCTGTCCTCATTGATACCCGCTTCGTCCAGACCCAACCCCACGGTTATACCGTGCCGGCGAAAGGCATTTAACGGCGCAATGCCGCTACGTAGACGCAAGTTTGAGCTGCAATTATGGCAAATACAGGTTCCTGTGGCTGCCGTAAGCTCAATATCAGCCTCATTTAGCCATACGCCATGTCCAAGGGTAAGCGACGGGCCGAGCAGCCCCAACCTGTGGAGATGAGCCAATGCAGTTCCGCCGGTGCGTTTGCGTGCATACTCCCGTTGGTAAACGGTTTCCACTAAATGCATATGCATCGGTACGCCCGCATTATCCGCTTCGGCTTTGATAGCCTGCAGACCCTCATCACTGCACCAATGGAGATTGGCTGGCGCGAGTTGAATAGAGGTCAGCGGCTGTGCTTGATTATCCGCCGTCAGCATGTTGAAGAGTTTCAAATTATCAGCGAGCGGCAGCCGCTGTTTTTTCAAATGCGCGGCCAACTGTGGCTGGATGTCGGCCGGTACGCGGGCGACAAAACGTTCGTCGGCCTCATAAACCAGCAGACTTTTCTCGCGCACCGCAAAGCTGTAGGAAGCTCGCATGCCAATCTCGCGATAGGCGGCCAGCACCGTGCCCGCGGCCTGGTATACCGTTTCCAGCGTTCCCGGCCGCCAGCCCTGGATATGTTGTACCGTGGTTATCCCGGAGGCGATCATTTCAAAGGCCGAATACAGCGTATCCAGCCTAAGATCCACGTCGCGTGCCCCTATACGGCTGGCGAACCACAATTCTAGTGCATAATCGGGCGAACCGAGCTGCAAGGGGGTTAAGCCCATATGGTGATGGCTATTGACAAAACCCGGCATTAAAACATGCCGCATAGCGCCGAGCGTCAGGGTATTTCCGTTGCAACTCCTCGGCTTTGCCGATATCCAGAATAACGCCGTCTCGTTGGTAGAGTGCCCCCTGTTTTACAACGACGGGTTGACCGTCAGCTCCAATGCTCTGGACGAGGGTACTGGCTAAAATCAGTGATTCATACATCGTGTTATCCTATAACGCTATTATTATCGCGCCCAGCCACATGGCATGAGGAAAAAAAGATCGCCACGGCGGTTGCTGCAATAGCGCATTCGCCGGCTGGCTGGCTGAGTTCCGCATTAGAGTAATGAGGTTGTATTAGCTAACTTCTTGCTCGGCAAATGCCTTGTCCACCTCATCGCGGAGTAAATCAATCAAACGATCGCTTAGCTGGTGAAAAGCCTGGCTTTTGGGATCGCGTGGTCGCAGCAACGTGATGGGAATGATTTCTTTGATGCCGCCCGGACGCGTGGTGAATACGACCACGCGATCCGCCAGCGCTACGGCCTCGTCGATATGATGAGTGACGAAAATCATCGATACGCCCGTTTTTCTCCATAGGCTGACGAGGAAATCTTGCATTTTCGCTCGCGTTTGCACATCTAGCGCCGCAAAGGGTTCATCAAGCAGCAGTAGCTTGGGGTTGAGCGCTAACGCTCTGGCCATCGCCACGTGCTGGCGCATGCCGCCGGAAAGTTGATCGGGGCGCTTATCGGCGGCATCGGACAAGCCCACCTTATGCAATATTGCCTGCGCCCGTTCTAGCTTCTCCTCTTTGGCAAAACCCTGCATCTTGAGACCAAACGCCACGTTCTCCACTACCGATAGCCATGGGTAGAACGAGGCATCCTGAAACACAAAACCGCGATCGGTGCCTGGCTGCGTTACTACGTCGTCGTCGCAGCGAATAACGCCCTCACTGACGGATTCCAGCCCGGCTATCATATACAAGAGCGTACTTTTACCGCAGCCGCTGGGGCCAAGCAGAACGACAAATTCACCTCGTGCCACCTGCAAACTGATATTCTTGAGCGCGACAAAGGCGCCGCCTCGGTCGTCAACCCAGACTTTGCCTATGCTGTCGCAGTCAATGAGAGGCGGATGAACATCGCTAGGTCGATTCATTGACTACCTCCAACTCGAGTTTCCGGAATCCAATAGAGCAGCTTTTTCTGCACGTTGCGTAATAGCAAATCGAACACGAAACCGGCCATACCGATAATGGTCATCGTAAAGAAGGAAAGACTGGAATTGAATGTATTGCGCGCTTGCATGACAATTTGACCAAGACCGCTGCCGACACCGGTCGCCTCCGCCACCAACACTATCATCCAAGCGCCGAATAAATTCATGCGCAATACGAAGAACAGGGCGGGTAAAATGGCAGGAAGGATGACGTAACAGAAAGTTTGCGCTCGGGAGGCTCCCATTACCGCCGCCACATCGAGATGGGTTTTGCTCACACTCTGGATCTGGCTAATGGTTGAAATCGTCATGACAAAAAATAGCGATATGAACACCATAAAAATCGCCGGTGAATTCCCTATGCCGAAAATAAAGATAGCGACAGGAAGCCAGGCGATGGGCGAAATGGGCGCCAATAAGGTAATGGTGGGCAATACCAGCTTGCCAAACAGGCGGAAATAGCAAATCGCCAGCCCGCAAAATAAGCTGAGGACAAACCCTAATGTTAACCCCGCCAGCACCCGTCCAGCGGTGGCAAAGATGGTATTCACCAATGATAACAGCGCGGTGTCGTTGCTGACCTGTCCGATAACGTCGGTCGGCATAAAGTATTGCGCCTGAGCGGCAAAATTCGCCAGAAAAATGTGCGGCGGGGGTAACAGAAGGGGATTAAGACCGCCAAGCGCCCACACCGCTTCCCATACACCTGCAAAGAGCGAGACGGACGCCACTCCCCAGCCGAGCCGGATGAGCAAAGCAATCCGCTCTCGTCCTCGAGAGCACTTGACCAGAGGGGCAATATGGGCCGGGGGCGGACCTGACGCTTTTATGGGCTTCTGCGCAGCTTTCACGTTCATACGCTTTTCAGCTTTAACGAGGCATAGAGATCTGAATTCTCTTTGATAACCTCATTTAGCAATGACCAATCGAAAATGTCGGCGTTAGGCACGTCTTGGATATACCGTAAATCTTTCAAGTTTTGCGCGCGCTGTAAAATAAAATTCTGGTTTTGTCGTTGGTCTATCATGGCGGGTTGTTTTGAAGTGGCATCGAGTGTTGCTTCGTAACTGGTTTTGAAATACTTGCCCACGGTTTCCTTAACCGCCACCGCCGGATCGGTCTCTTCCTGCTGTTGCGCAATCATCATGCCTTTAATGAGCGCTTTGACGGCGTCGCGCTTGTCAGCCAGCACCGAGGTGCGAACGGCCAAGACGCAATCACTGTAGTTCTTGCCATAAATATCGACGCCGTCGCTAAGGCGGACCGCACCAGCACACGCTTGTAAAGCCTGGGTAGCATAGGGCTCGATATTGCACATAGCATCGACATTGCCATTGATAAAGGCTTGGGCCAGCTCGGGGGACGAGCCAAAATAGCGGACTTTTACGTCAGCGAAACTCATGCCCGCCATTTTGAGGTAATCATAGGGCAACATTTCTAAAGTATCTGCCTGGAAGGTGCCAAGCGTCTTGCCTCGCAGTTTTTCGGCGGAATCAATCCCCTTTTGACTCACTATCACACACCCCTGCACGCCGGAACCCGCGACGATTTTTATGGGAGCACCCCGCGCATATAGCGTGATGAAATTGGTATAGGGCACCACACTCACATCGACCAAACCGGCGCCGAACAAGGCGGCAATATCTGCATTGGTCGGTGTGGTAACGAAATCCAGTAAGACATTTTTTGCCAATCCACGTTCTTTCACTAGGAAAAAGGGACAATTGCACAAGCCGGGACCGTGGGTCGCTTTGAAAGTGGTAATTTCCGCCGCCAGAACCGGCCGAACGATCAAGCCGTTACCGAGTGCCAGACCGCCGGCTGCCAGCGCGCTATGCTTTAAAAAAAGACGGCGATTGATATTGGAGCCATTTAGCGACGGGAAAACTCGGTTATTTGACATATATTTTCCTCTTGGTGGTAATAGATAGCGTAGGTGTTGCCTGCCAAAAATTCCTTGCTAAGGAGTGGAGATTTATTTGGCAATATATTTAATTATGTTGATAATTATTTTTTATATTAGTGGAGAATCCTTATGTGAAACGCGAGATAACTATCTTTTTTAGTTTAACAATTTCATTAGCAAACGCAAAGCCGGCTGCTAATTTAACAGAAGAACACGTTAACACATCAACGCCTGATGAGAATAAGGGGCGCCATGCGGCATATTTATCGTTATCAGACGCTTTTTGAGCAATGCGATTTTATGTATTGTTTAGTCAAAACTGTAAATTAATCAATCTGAAACGCTGTGCTGAAGAAGACGCTAAGCGAAGGAATGTCGCTTATGTTGTTGAATACTATCATCATAAACCATGCTGATATACTTTAGAATAGTTTTATTAAAGATATTAGATATTATATCTTTAGTAAATGAGTTTTGTGGGGTAATTTTTAAGTTTACTTTTAATAATATACCGTGCTGTACTTAGTGGTAATCAATCAATCCTGATTGTTCAATATGGGGAAGATTTACATCAGGCTCTATCATTTGCAAGCAATTTTGCTACCGATCCCATCGACGCCGTGAATATAGCTTATATCCCTCAGTCGCTGCTGCGCTTGAACATTCCCCTCTAAGATAGTCCAACCGTACCAAAATACGTTTACCTACTGAATGAATGATGGCGTGAGCATAAGCGATTTGAGAAATGGCCCTGGTATCCATTTGCTCACGCCGTCTTATTGGTGGCAACGTTTCACGCCAGCGTTATGCTATCATCCGCCCATTTAGTTTATGCCTCGACGGATCAGATGAAGAGAAGAAGAAAAAGCTTACCCCTACGCCCCATGATGCGACGTTCAGGCAGTTTCTGACGCAGCCGACGATTGCGCACGATTTTATGGAGATCCACCTTCCGGCAGAATTACGCGCTATCTGTGATCTGAACACGTTAAAGTTGAAATCCGGAAGTTTTGTTGAGGAGGACCTGCGTCAATATTTCAGTGACGTGCTGTACAGTCTGAAGACCACCACCGGCGATGTTTATGTGCATGTGTTGATTGAGCATCAGTCGACGGCCGATAAACACATGGCTTTTAGGCTGTTACGCTATGTAGTGGCGGCAATGCAGCGTCACCTTGATGCCGGCCATAAGAAGCTGCCGCTGGTCATACCGATATTGTTTTACACCGGCAAGCACAGCCCGTATCCGTACTCCACTGACTGGCTCCAGGCGTTCTCAGATCCCGTTCTGGCCAGGAAACTCTACCACGGTGATTTCCCTTTGGTAGATGTGACAGTCATTCCAGATGATGAAATAATGAACTACCACAGCAGGGCGGCGCTGACTCTGCTGCAAAAGTATATTCATCAGCGTGATCTGGCGGAATTGATCGACAAACTGGTTATTCTTCTCATGGAGGACTGGCTGGCTTCGCAGCAGGTTATTTCGCTGGTACACTATCTACTACAGGCAGGCGAATCCTCAGACGCCGAGGCCTTTGTACGTGAACTGGCACAACGTGTGCCGTAACATGGAGCCGAACTGATGAGCATCGCACAACAGCTTGAACAGAAAGGTATCGAAAAAGGCCGCATGGAAGGGCGTTCGGAAGGTGAGCGTGAAGCCACTCTCAATAGTGCTCGTGCCATGTTGCGTAATGGTCTGGATCGCCACACCGTGATGAAAATGACTGGTCTGAAATGAAGACGAACTGCAGCTGCTGCGCCACTGACTAATTTTTATCCGCTCTACACCATTAGTACTGTGAGGGCATCGGACCACTTTCCTGGCGAATGGCCTGTACATTGCGTCTTTGGTTTCCGCATTTCGGCAATGGGTGCTTACTCTTTCCCTCCGCAGGGTCTACCTGAAGCAGGGTAAAACGGAAGCAGGCAACATCAATTAGCTTTTGTGATATTCGGATAGTTGGATGGCGATACCTTAATAACCGGCACCCGACGTTCCTTTTGCGGCAGCGCGTCTTTCCCTTTCGCCGTTAGCCGCACAGGCTGAATCTGATATCACCTGAGCCTAATATCGTGTACGTTACGTAGAGTATCACCCAACACATCACTTCAACGGAATGGAGTAATCTATGAAATCAGCCTCACTTCAAGGTCTGAAATCCCGCCCCGCCAGGCTTCTCACCATCGACGACCAACTTCCTTGTCCTGGACCACAATTTGCTGAACTCTGGCAACAATGGCTGGATTGGGCAAATGCCGCCAAAGCACCGGAGTTTCGCGCACAAAGATCCTGTGTTTATCGGCGTAATGACAAAGCATTACCCATGCTTAACCACTGTCTAAAAAAGCAGATAGAAGAACTTGATTTCTCAGCACTGGGACAGGATGACTTCCCAGCTTGTTTCCCGTCACACATTACCTCACTCACTCACTCACTCTCTTTCGAACAGAACAGGCTAACCGATCTCACCGCCATTATGTACAGTCTCCCTAACACGTTAAAAAGCCTGAATATTAGCTCTAATCCTATCAATAATCCTCCCGGGCGCTACCCGCCATACCTGCAGAAACTTTTCATTTATAACGCAGATATAGAAACACTATCGATTGACTTTGTTCCATCACTGCCAACGTCGCTGAAAGTGCTGGATCTTTCCTCGAATCATCTGACCTCTCTGCCGGAAAATATTTCAGCGCTACCGGCTGGTTTGGAGATGCTGCTGTTGATCAATAATAAATTCACCGACATTCCGGAGGTGTTATTCACCCTGCCGGCCAGCTGCGAGATTTACATACCTCACAATTCCATTCCGGCAGAGCGCCTGCAACAGATTGAAGCGCGTATTACCGCGCCGGACTATCAGGGACCGCGCATTTTCCGTAAGCGCCCCGTGGAGGACGTCTTGAATTATTGGTGGGTTTGTTGTATGGCCCGGTAAGAATATGTTCCACTACGATGCCTAGTGAACCCGCATCCTATAAGGGACGGCTGTCAGATCATGGATAATCCGGCG
>NZ_JBLKSS010000138.1:0-16206 GCF_047607725.1 Sodalis sp. (in: enterobacteria)
CATCGCCGGATTATCCATGATCTGACAGCCGTCCCTTATAGGATGCGGGTTCACTAGGCATCGTAGTGGAACATATTCTTACCGGGCCATACAACAAACCCACCAATAATTCAAGACGTCCTCCACGGGGCGCTTACGGTAATCCCAGGCGGTGGTGTTACAAGGCGCAGCCAATCTGGAACAGCTTACGCTGCGCCCGGAGCTTAACGGGCGCACCTGGTGGCCGGGCACCGTGATAGCGGAAAGGGGGGCCAGCGGGGTGCAGCAGCAGACGCAGCAACAGTTGCTGGCTCGATTAAGTGCCTTCAGTGCCGAACTGTGCGGGGATAATGACGGCGAATTGGCCGCGATGCGGGTGACCGGACGGCAGTTTGTGCCGCTGGATCCTGACTGGATACGCTTACATTCCGAGGCCAACCGCAGATTGAGCGGCGATTATAGCGTCTATACCTTATCCCGGCCCACCAGCGTATTGGTGGTCGGTGTCACGACGCCTGCCGGCCCGCAGCCCTATCAGCCCGGTCGCGATGTCGCCGAATATCTGCAAACCCACCAGCGGTTAAGCGGTGCGGAAAAAAACGTGGCCTGGGTCATCGCGCCGAACGGTAAAACGGAGGAAGTGCCCGTGGCTTACTGGAATCGCCGTCATGTGGAAGTGGCACCGGGCAGCATCATCTATGTCGGATTCTCTTCCTGGTCACTGCCCAGGGTCTACCGGGATGTAAATGAACAGATTATCTCCTTACTGACTCACCGGATCCCTGACTGATGAATAAAAAATATCTCCTCAGTTTTATTGCGCTATCGGTGGCCAGCGCCTGTCAGGCCGCTTCTTATCCCGAACCGATAGGGCCGTCGCAAATGGATCAGGGTGGCGTGGGCCTGCTGCAAACGCCTACCGGACGTATGGCGCGGGAAGGCGAGTTCAGCATGAACTACCGTGATAACGATCAATATCGCTTCTACTCCCTGAACCTGCAGCTGTTCCCCTGGCTGGAAAGCACCATCCGCTATACCGATGTGCATACACGGAAATACAGCAGCGTGGAAAGTTTCAGCGGCGATCAGACCTACAAAAAGATAAGGGCGTCGATTTCAAGCTGCGCTTGCTGAAAGAAAGTTATTGGCTGCCTGAGTTATCGGTGGGCGTACGCGACTTCAGCGGTACCGGCCTGTTCGACAGCGAATTCGTCGCGGCCAGCAAAGCCTGGGGGCCGTTCGACTTCAGCCTGGGTTTGGGATGGGGCTATCTCGGCAGCCGTGGTAACGTCACCAACCCGTTCTGTAAGGTCAAAGACAGCTATTGCTATCGCGATAACTCCAACCGCCGGGCCGGCAACTTTAATACCGACTCCTTCTTCCACGGGCCGTCGGCGGTCTGTGGTGGCGTTGAATATCAAACCCCCTGGCAGCCGCTGCGCCTGAAGGTCGAGTACGAAGGTAACAATTACCAGGATGATTTCGCAGGGACCCTCGATCAGAAATCCCCTGTTAACGTTGTGGCGATTAACCGGGTCGCCGACTGGGCGGACGTCAACGTAAGCTACGAACGCGGCAACACCTTTATGTTCGGCGTTACGCTGCGCACCAACTTTAACGATTTGCGGCAGCAGCATATCGACGAGAAAAAACCTGACTACGCCCCGAATCCGCAGACGGAGATTTTGTAGCATCAGGTTGTGGCGCAGCAGTTGACCGATATGCAAAGTAACGCCGGATATACGGCACCGCATATTCAGGTGAAAGGTCACACCATGTATATGACCGGCCAGCAGTATAAATACCGCGATAGCACGGAGGGCGTGGATCGCGCCAACCGCATTATGGTGAATAATCTGCCGGAAAATATCGACACGCTGAAAGTCACCGAAATGCGCGAAAATATGCCGATGGTGACCACCGAAACCAATGTGCGCAGCCTGCAAGACACCCTACAAGGCTATCCGCTGGGCCACGAGAAGCCGCTGATTCAACGCCGCGTCGAGCCCGACGTGCCAAAAACCGCCGAGCAGGGCTATTACATCGACCGCAGCCGGCTGCAGCTGAGCTGGTCGCCGGTGCTGAACCAGTCCTTCGGTGGCCCGGAAAGTTTCTATCTGTATCAGATCGGCGTGGAGGGTACGGCCAATTATTGGCTCACAAACCACTGGGCGCTGTCGGGCAGCCTGTTCGGCAATATCGTGAATAATTACGATAAATTTAACTACACCGATCCGCCGTCGGATTCCCATCTGCCGCGCGGGCGCACCCATATCCGCTCCTACGTGCAAAACGACGTGTATATCAGCAATTTGCAGACCACCTATATCGATCGGTTGGGCGATGGCTGGTACGGCCAGCTGTACGGTGGGTATCTGGAGATGATGTATGGCGGCGTCGGCGGCGAGCTGCTTTATCGTCCGCTGGACAGTAACTGGGCGGTGGGCGTTGACGGTAACTACGTCAAGCAGCGCGATTGGGACAATATGATGAAGTTCACCGACTACAAGGTCGCTACCGGTAACCTGACGGGGTATTGGCAGCCGACCTTCCTTAAGAGGGTACTGGTCAAAGCCAGCGTCGGGCAGTATCTGGCGAAAGACAAGGGCGTCACGTTCGACCTCTCCAAACGTTTCGACAGCGGTATTACCGCCGGTGCTTACGCCACCTTTACCAACGTCTCGAAAGAGGAATACGGCGAGGGATCCTTTACCAAAGGCTTCTATCTGTCGATCCCGCTGGATGTCCTAACGGTAACGCCGAACCGGACCCGCGCGCAGTTCAACTGGACGCCGCTTACCAGCGACGGTGGTCAGATGGTGGGACGCAAATACTATTATATGGTCTGACCGACGAACGTTCTCCCGCGGTAGAATAAGCGCTCGGACGCGGTACATGATGCAGATGGCCTCCTCATGGAGGCCATTTTTTTCACCCGAGCCTTGGCAGGGATCCTCCGCCTATCGCGGAGAGGGGTGTCGGTCTGCGGCGGACGAGAAACCACGCTCCGCCGTGGTGAATTGTAGGTGTGGCATGTCAATGAAAGGCGGTTCTGGGCTACAATGAAATCTTTAACCCCGGGAGCGAGCGTGGACCCTATGCCGGATCAGGCCATTGTTGCGCTACTTGACGGTATTCAGTGGCTGGACGCGCCGCCATCGTGGCCCGATGACGTCACGCGAAGCTGGTTGACCGAGCGCGGATCGATGACGCGCCGTCTTGAACGCTACTGCGGGCAAATCCGCGTACAACGCTTTCGCGAAGGGTTCGTCTCCGCCTGCGTCGAACCGGGCGAGGCGGCGTTACTGCCGGACTGCGGGCGGTTCTGGCTGCGGGAAGTGGTGCTCTATGGTTATGACAGGCCCTGGCTGACCGCGCGCACCCTGGTTCACGCCGCGACAAAGGCAGGGCCGGCACAGCACGTGCTGAGCCTCGGCGATGTGCCGCTCGGGCAATGGCTTTTTCGTCACCGGCCGCCGGCGCGCGATGTTATCCAATTCGGCCGGGTGGGCGACCTATGGGCGTGGCGTGCCCACCTGCTCCCCGAAGGGCAACTGCTGCTGCTGACAGAGGCGTTTTTACCCGATTGCCCGCTGTATGCCCGCGTCTGCGATGCACCAGAATAGAAAAGGAGAATTCCGTTGGATCACAGTCTGACACAGGATAAATGGCAGGCATGGTGCCGATTGATGCGGATTGATAAGCCTATCGGTTCGCTGCTGTTGCTGTGGCCGACACTTTGGGCCCTGTGGCTGACGGGCCAGGCCGTGCCCGCTCTGGGAACGCTGACGGTGTTTATTCTGGGTGTCTTCTTTATGCGCGCCGCCGGCTGCGTGATTAACGATTATGCGGACCGTAAAATAGACAGCCATGTCAAACGTACCCGCGCCCGCCCCTTGCCAAGCGGCGCAATCGGTGAAAAAGAGGCCAAGCTGCTATTTGGCGCGCTGGTGGGGATTTCGTTCGCGCTGGTGTTGACGTTGAATAGTATGACCATCGCGCTGTCAACGGTAGCGCTGGCACTGGCGTGGGTTTATCCGTTCATGAAGCAATACACACATTTGCCGCAGCTGGTGCTGGGCGCGGCGTTCGGCTGGTCCATTCCGATGGCGTTTACCGCTGTGAGTGAGTCCTTACCTTTAAATTGCTGGCTGCTATTTCTGGCGAATATCACCTGGACGGTGGCTTACGATACCCAATATGCCATGGTGGATCGGGATGACGATCTGCGTATCGGCGTCAAATCCACCGCCATCCTTTTTGGTCGTTTCGATAAACTAATCATCGGGTTGTTGCAACTGGCGACACTGGCGTTGCTGGGTGTTATCGGCTGGCAGGCCGGGCTCGGCCGGATCTACTATATGGCCCTGGCGGGCGCTGCGGCATTGTTTCTCTGGCAGCAAAAGCTTATCGCCAACCGCGAACGACAGGCCTGTTTTCGGGCGTTTCTGAATAATAACCTCGTTGGGATGCTGATTTTTATCGGCATTTTGCTGAGTTTATTGCCGCATTAAGCTCCTTCATTTGAACGCGTACCGGCGCGAAATAACGGGGTTTACACTATCTCTGTTGGGTGGCGTCGGCGGCCGCTGTCGGCGCGACGGGGGGCTGGATGCGGCGGCACCGGACGCTTGTTCGGGGCGTCGCCGCGGCGCTTTCGCCATCGCGCCCAGCAGCGGTTTTGCGCTTATTCCGCCGGCAGCGCCGCGATAGCCGGCCCGTTCGCCAGTAAACTGGCGCTTTCGATAGCGCCAAGGACGTCCGGTGTGATCAACTCACTAAGAATGTCGCACATCTCGCTGACTTTCTCATCGATGGCGTCGCCGGTATCGCTGATATATTCCTCGGCGCGCAGCGTCGCCACCAGAGTCGAGAATACCGCTTTATCGAAAAACTCCGGCGCGTTGATACCGTGCAGTACCGATAGCCGCTGCGCCATAATCCGGCTCTCTTTTTCCAGCGTGCCGCGGTTAAGCGGCGGATTGGTGCGCAATAACAAAAAGGTTATGGCGTAGCGCTGCAGCGTTTCGCTCACGCTGGCGGCCAACAGCTGTAGGGCGTGAAGACGCGGTTGCGCCGGGTACAGCAGCATTTCCCGCGTTTCCACCAGCCCCTGGCGCGCCAGTTCGGCAATGAGACTGTCGATGACCGGCGGCAACTGTTGTTTGCTGTAGCGCATAAACAGCTCCGCTTTTAGGAGCGGGTACAATAGCATGATCCGCTGGTGCAGTTGCGGGCGCGCGATTCCCGGACGGCCGCAAATAATACTCGCCACCAGCGACGGCAGGATAAACAGATGTTGAATGTTATTGCGGTAATAGGTCATCAATACGGCCTGATCGCGCGACAAACAGATGATATAGCCGATGGTATCTTGCTCTACGGTAAACTTATTCATCGCCAGCGCATGGGCCAAAAGCGCCTCCGGCGTCAAATCGGGTACCGTGATGTCAGGTGCATAGGGAACATTGCGCAGCAGCTCCAGATAACAGGCTAACTGCGACAGCAACTGCGGACGGGTGAGCGATCGCTGGCGCGAGGCAAGCAGCACGGTGGAGCACAGATTAATGGCATTGGCCGCGGCGGCGTTGTTGATCTGCACCATAAGGGTAGCCGCAATGTCATCCACCGCCGGCGCAAGCCAGCCGGGGCGCTGGGCCTCGATGGGATCGATGGAATCACGCCACTGCGGCACTTGTTGCGACAGCCAGGTGGCCAGGGGCAGCGGGGCGCCAAAATTGACATAACCCTGACCGAGATTGCGTAATTTGCGCAATCCACGCAGCATTTGCCATAGTCCCTCTTTCTCTTTAGCCGCGCCGCGCAATTCTTTAGCGTAGGTCGCCACCTCCATCACGTGCTCATAGCCGACATAAATCGGCACCAGGGTAATGGGTCGGTTGCCACCGCGCAGCATGGCCTGAATGGTCATGGTCAGCGTACCGGTTTTCGGCTCCAGCAGTCGCCCGGTCCGGGAGCGGCCCCCTTCGACGAAATACTCCACCGAATAGCCGCGGGTGAATAACTCGCCGAGATATTCGCGGAAAATAGTAGAGTAGAGTTTATTGCCTTTGAAGGTGCGACGAATAAAAAACGCGCCCAGGCGGCGGAATATCGGGCCCGCCGGCCAGAAATTGAGATTAATGCCTGCAGCGATATGCGGCGGCACCAGCCCTTGATGGTAAAGCACATAGGAAAGCAGCAGATAATCCATATGGCTGCGGTGGCAAGGCACATAGACGATTTCGTGGCCCTCTTCCGCCAGTTGACGGACCCGCTCGGCGTTGCACACGTGCAGACCTTGATACAGCCGGTTCCAGGTCCAGCTCAGCACCCGGTCCGAAAGGCGGATCGCTTCATAAGAAAAATCGGCGGCGATCTCCTCCATGAGTTCGATGGCGTTTTGCTGGGCCTTTTCCACGGAAATTTTCTTACTGCGCGCCTCATCCTCCACCGCTTTTTCAATGGCTTTGGAGGCCAGTAGCTTGTTGAAAAGATCCTGGCGTACCGGCAGCCGCGGTCCCGCCGCAACCAGCCGCTGCCGGGCAAAGTGAATGCGCGCGACCCGGGCGAGTTTCTGAGCGATAGACTTGTCGGTGCCGTGCTCGGTAGCCATATAGCGCAGCGATAACGGCCGTGAGAACCGCACGAAGCTATCGCACCCGAGCCACAGCACCGCGAAGAACTTCTCGATACCGTTCAGCAGTCGCAACTGCGGTGCCGGCTGACTGGATTGCGACTCTCTGCCGGGCGAACGGCCAAACATGACCGATACCGGCACCAACTGCACATCCAGCGCAGGATTCGAGCGGTGCAAATCAAGATAATTATGAAACAGCGAAACCGACTGAGTTTTTTCGGCGTACCACGACAGTACGCGTGGCCCGTCATAAATAAAAACATAGCGCGGCAGGGTGACGCCATCGATATGCAGCGGTGTCAGCGGATCGGGCAACCCTTGTTTCAGGCATTGCATACGTAACGTGAGCAGGTCCGCTTTGGAATTATAGGGCAGCACATACATCATGGGCTGCCGGGGATCGAGGCCGGCTTCAGCGCGCGGATCGGCCGGAATAACTTTACTTCTTACCAGCAACTTTAGCGGTAAATCCAACAACGTATAATAAATTTTACGCCAACCTGACATGTCTTTGTGAAGCCTCTTGTTAGCAATGCGATGCAAGAATACCAGAAACCGCGCGGTGGATCTGTGGCGGCGTTAGCGTCTGGGGCCACAGCGGCAACCGCTGCGGCATCACGTGCAAAATTTGTGCCCGCCGGGTTCGGGTTCCATGGCACTCGCGGGTAACCGGCCCGGGGTGGTGGTGGCTAACCAAGGGATACGGGGCAACGGTTTGAGCGCTACCCGCGCCATGTCTCTGGGCGCCCGGTTGCCGCAACTGTGCGGCAAGGGACTTATATTATCGTGAATGGCACCCTATTTCGCGCGTTTTCGGTTTTCAATTGATAATGACCTGTATATACTCTCAGAAAGACTGTATAAACAAACAGGGGACGGAATGAAAGCGCTAACCACCAGACAACAAGAGGTTTTTGACCTGATCCGCGACCATATCACGCAGACCGGCATGCCGCCCACGCGCGCCGAGATAGCGTCGCGTCTGGGGTTCCGTTCGCCCAATGCGGCGGAAGAGCATTTGAAAGCGCTGGCGCGTAAGGGTGCTATCGAAATTGTCTCCGGCGCATCGCGCGGCATCCGTCTGATGATTGAAGAGGAAAGCGGATTGCCGCTGATTGGTCGCGTGGCCGCCGGAGAGCCTCTGCTGGCGACGCAGCACATTGAAAGCCATTATCAGGTGGATCCCACCTTGTTCAAGCCTCACGCGGATGTTCTGCTGCGTGTTAGTGGTATGTCAATGAAAGATATCGGTATTATGGACGGTGACCTGCTGGCGGTCCATAAAACGCAGGAAGCCCGTAATGGTCAGGTCATCGTGGCGCGCATTGACGATGATGTCACCGTCAAACGGCTGAAACGTCAGGGCAGCATCGTCGAATTATTACCTGAGAACAGCGAATTTTCCCCCATTGTGGTGGATCTGCGCCAGCAGGAACTGCTCATCGAGGGGCTTGTGGTAGGCGTAATACGCAACGGCAACTGGCTATGATCGCAGCGCGGCGGGGCCGCACAACGCTGACCCCGCTGCGCGGTCGCCTGTTTCCCTAGCAAATGTCGTCTCGGTTGCCATGCGGCCTGTGCCCTTAAGCTCCCGGCGCTGCTTTTACTGGAGAAACCACTCTCGGCAGAGAGATAAACACCTTACAGCTTAATGCTCTCCCGCTCCCTTTCTGCCGCAGTGCGCTATCTTGGCACGATGCGGCTTGCCCTCATTGTTATCCGCCTGCGTGCTGGTGTTTCGGCAATCACCTGTGCCCAGCACCGACGAATTTATGCCTGGATGTTGCCCGTGTTCGCTGACTTGAAACGGTAGAGCTGCTTGCGCCCTGTGCCTGCAAATGCGAGACTGGGTGGTTGCCGGTGCCCTGGGCCTGGAAACGCGAGACTGGATGGTTGTTTGCGCTCGACGCCCTTTGTCTTGCGCCTGGATCAACGTCACAAGCCTTGAAATCAGGGGATTTATGGTTCACGCCTGAGGTCATACATGTGGAACAATTTTTGAAGTTAACACTCACAAACTTTTTTCCACGGCGTATCCTCGGGGGTTATTATCTAAGGTTAGGGATCTAGTCGCCGTTCGCTCGGCGCTAATGAGTACGCAAACGCGGGCCTTACGTAGCATTTTGTCTCTTCACCGCTGTGAGTCACGTTGGTCAACTAAGTTACCGACACATTTGCTTACAGACTAAGTGTTCCGCCCCCTTCTTACTTCCTGCTGTTTTAACAGGTGTTATTCCGAAATCTCTACTCAAAAAGCCCTTTTACGATGGGATCGTCTGGTAAGTCCAGCCTTTGCCAAATCCGCTGCTATAATTTAATTAAAGCTTAGCGCATCACTTCTCTACACGGTATGGCTGGATTTGCGGATTCAGACGAGGAAATGAAGGTTATTGATAAACTACCTTACAGAAGGAGTCATAACATGAATAAAGACGAAGCCAGCGGCAATTGGAAACAATTCAAGGGTAAAATCAAAGAACAATGGGGAAAACTTACCGATGATGATTTGACAGTGGTGGAAGGTAAACGCGATCAATTAGTCGGTAAAATCCAGGAACGCTATGGATACGGCAAAGACGCGGCCGAAACTGAAGTGAAAGATTGGGAAACACGTAATAAATATCGTTGGTAAGCGGTTTCAGGCTATAAAGGGTGGGTAAGCATAAGAGCTTCCCACCGAATTGTTCCTACCCAAAGGTACAGGGATGTACCACATGGCTCATAGGTGGGATTCACTTATTTCTATGAGGTGGAGTGATGGCTGCTGCAAGCTAAGATGATTTTATTCTCCCCCATTGTTTGAAAATGCTACATCTCGCAAATGTGTTGCTACTCGTTGAAGTTCATGTCGAGGTTATTTACTACGTTTGTTTGTATGATAATGAGAGTGTCCCCCTGTCGTTTTGCTCTAACATAAACCCTCTTCTAATTAGCCCAGGTCAATGAATGACGCTCCGCGCTTATCAACCTTTCTGAGCTATGATGGCCGTCAATTATCCAGCCTTTCTGGTCCAGTAGAGGCTATCTCAAGGTTGTGGTTTTAATCATCACTAATTTCGATGAGATATAGGGTACTTTAACTCTATTATCAGTCATCACTTTGCTCAGCCTTTAAACTGCTTAAAGCTTATGCCAATTCGCTCGGGTAGTAACCGTCAAAATATCCCCCCTCTTGAGGACCACTTCTTCGTTATCGTAATAGACCCGCGTCTGATAGCCGGCGTTGGTGACGATTTTTATCATTTTATTGACTTCTGCCACTGAAGGAATGGAAATTTTAAAGGCCCATCCCCCATCGTACATTTTTATAAGGATATGATCGTGGTCATTTAATATTTGTCGCAATGACTCCTCGCTGATATCTTTTCCATTGTTTATGGGGAAATGATAGAATTTTTTCTCATCTAAATAATCAATCATTTCATGTCGTAACGCTTCAATATCGAGCCAGTTTTTCTCATCATACATCTTATCAATACCATAATCACTTTGCCCTTTGACGGTATTATCGCCATCAGGAGTATCGTTAAGGTACTTCTTGTTCATTAACACTGACGCTTTGGACAGCAGGTCCTGCGGTTCACTCTTCTCGACTTCCGTTAGTTTCTTTGCCAAGACGGATAATTGCGGAAGGTTAATAGCCTGGTCATATTCATCTAATCTCTTGTTGTTGAAAAAATCCCATGCTTCAAAAACGAATGCTTCCCGGCTCGTTTTTATTAACCATCCCGTGCCCGCTGATTTAACGCCATTTTCACTTTTTGTCAAACTGGGAATTTCGACAAGTGTGCCAAAAGGGCGTTGAATGAATTCGATCACACCCAAACCATTATGTATGTGGCCGTTCAGCATAATGATTTGCGGATAATTGTTAAATAACTCCTTAAGCATTTCATCCTGATCGCCAAACCCACCAAAAAGCCCCGCCCGCCAATGGGATGAGTTAAATGATTGATGCGTAACAACAATAATGGGTTTATGGATGTCGCTATGTTCTGCTAATTTTTCTTTTAACCATGTTATTGAATGATCATTCAAAGATATACTATCTTTGAGGCCGAGATCGGTATTCAAACACAAAATATGATAATCATTAAACCAAGAGTCAATGCACATGGTATTATCGTAATAGTGAATGCCAAACTTATCTAAATAGCCATGATATAAATTTACCAAATCCGGGTCTAAGGAGTTATCTGGTCTTGCACCCGTTCTAACATCGTGATTGCCCAACATAAGCATCATGGCGTTATGAAATTCTTGGGGGAAACAATCGTTTATGATTGAAAACGCTTTCTCTCGCCTGCTGTGCGCATCACCGATATCGCCGGCCATAATTAATGCCGTGGCCCCATTTTTTGCCATATTTTTTAATGATTTTCCAGTACCTCATTCTCATATTGCCCATTTTGGTGAATATCACTAATTAATCCAATAATCATATTTTCGCTCCTTAGCGGTTGACATTATCCCATCAACGATGGTTGTAGACTTATTAGCCCTATATTGACGTTAATAGGAAAGCTATGATTTATAAATATAACGTTTTTATGGATTATTAGTTTGATGGCATGTTTTTTGATAGAGGGCTGAGAAATAAATGACGCTATTGAGCGACTTAGCAGGAGGGAGATCTTATCACGCCAGATAATAGACGACCGCTGCACATTTATTATGGCCAAAAGGTGAGGAGGCAAATCTACATCACACTAAACGTTACCTCATCCCTTTTCGACAACACCGTGCCTATGTGTAATGTTGCCACCAAAACGACATTACTATAAATACTGCCATTAACAACAATGGATTAATACCCTACCTTGGATCAAGTGATATCGGATATTACCACATCAGTGCAGAGCTCGTATTCTGGCTGCGATTTCATTTTTTTTACCCCATGCTTATGACGGGAGGGTAAAAGTAATAATGAGGGGTCGATAGGCAGGCGCGGGTTAGCCATTTTTAACTATGTGGCGTCGCAGAGTAACGCAATTGATGTCTGTCATAGGGGGAGTGGTGAACGGCGATGACGCTACTCGCAGCCTACGCGCCCTATTTACCTGTGCTAAAACGTGGCGTTGTTAGCCCACCCGATCACAGGGTTCGTCATCCCCCCCTCAATAAAATTATGCCCAGGTAGGTGAGGACTTTTATCGTTTTTTTATTGCAATGCTGTGGTCGTGTTCGCACACGTCAGGATGCTCACAGGCCTGCACTTCAGCACACTGCGGACAGAAACCGGGCGCTTCTACCACGTTATGGGAGAGAGTAAAGTCGGCGACGGCCTCCATACACTGTAATATGTCTTCAATGCCCTACGTGGTTTGTTCAGTGACCAAGCCACAGCGGTCGAAAATGAAAAAAGCGGAGGTATGGGACGGTTCGGCAAAATGATGACATAGCACAAAGCTGTTGGTGGATTCGACGCGGTGAACAAAACCTTGCTCTAGGAGAAAATCCAGGGCGCGGTAAACGGTCGGTGGTTTTGCCTGCGGCTCAGACTGACGTAATAAATCAAGTAAATCATAAGCACTTATCGCACCGTTTTGCTGCGACATCAGGCGCAGTACCTCCAGCCGCTGCGGCGTCAGGCGGAGATTGCGCTGCTCGCACAATTGCTCGACCTGGCTGAGAAGTGGGTTTTCAGTGGTGGCTTTCATGATGCTCCCCGGTTACGGTTTCTCAAGTCATATTACCACGAAGGCACAAAAACCACGACTAAAGGTGCCTTAACCGTTGTATTGGCGGGCATACAGATCATCGGTAACGCTGCAGGCGATCTTCAAAATATAATAGATAATCAATTTATTATCGGCGTTTGTTTTGCGTTTAATATTGATCTTATGTGACGACAGCGTTTTATCTTTGATATTCAAATGCGCACAAATAGCTTTGGTGTTCTCGCCAGCCATCCACATGGCCAAAATTTGCTTTTCGGTTTTACTGAATCGCAGCGGTGCGCAGCGTTTTGCTCTGTTGGCGAGCGGAGACTTTTCTTGTCCGGCGAAATGACGGAATAGGTGTGTAAATCTGTCAACGGCAAGGAATTTGGAGGTCACGATAACATTACTTTTAAGAGGGACAACGGCGTTATAGACAATGTTTTCGTTACCAATAAAAATCAGAAAAAACGTGTGGGGCAGCCGTTCAATTAATGTTTTAAAATGCGGTCGTCATCTTTTGAATGCATATAACTCTGACTGATTATGACAATGTCAGGGATAATTTTATGGCAAAGAATATCTAATTTCATAAGATCATTAAGGGTATAGATATTTCCTCTCACGCCACTATCAGTTAGCAATGACCGCATCGACTACGGGTAAATACACAATGATCAAGGATAAAGGCTGTCATATTGCTCAGTCTGGTAGCTTGTTCACCATCTGGAAAAAGAAATTATTATTTGGCTAACATATCAGGCCTCAGAACTTCGCGTGTTGCCGTCATTTTCGGGGCCGCGCAGGCCGGTGCCGTTGATATGAATCGGCCGTTAATAGCAGTAAAAATGACCTACCAATATTACGCATAGTTGCTCGCGATTGAGTGCTTAGCGCTGGTCCTTTGCCTTGGGCAACGCCGGCATGTATTTTTAATGCCCAGCTTTCTTTTGATAGAACAGACGCGGCCCTTTGTAAATCCATCCTCCGAGTATTGGGACGCAATGTGGGCAATGTGGGATAAAATGATCTCATCAGCTCCTGACTAAGGTTATCCAAAGTGGGTGTACGCATGCCAAGCCCGCCGGTGCCGGCGAGCGGCTGCGGCGCCCATCACGTCAAAGCCTTAAGCAGCACAGCCTGATAGGCCGTTAACTCTCCTTTCCCTGATTATAGGGATTAATAAAAGACGCAAAATGCCTATCCGCTACATTACAAGTTAACCGGCACTCGTCATTCAATACCGGTAGGTCGCCGATTTATTCGCATGCGAAACCGGCATCTGTCGGAGACGGCGATAACAGGATAAAGGGGTAAAATCGTGTCATCCCTCAGTCAGGCAATGCGGAAAGTGGCTTGAATAACCCATAGGGTAGGGGGTGCCAAAGTGTTTTGGCCGCGGTTTTGTTTTTTTACTCTCCTACCGTGCGCCTGATGGGGGAGGGGGTTGCCTTCAAGAGGGCCACCGGCAACCGCTAATCTATGCTAGAATCTACCCGAAGAATTCCCTGCCGGTTCCCTTTGTTCCCGGGCCGCGTGGGTAGCCGATTGCCTGAACAGACGTGAAAATATCAGCCATGCTTGAAAACCGCCCTAATCAAAACGTTCAGCCGTCCACGATAACCTCGGCCGGGTTGGCATCGCCTGCGCCCGGCCGGTTCAGCGTTGCGCCGATGCTGGATTGGACCGATCGTCATTGCCGTTTTTTTCTGCGCCAGTTGAGCCGCCGTGCGCTGCTGTACACCGAAATGGTGACCACCGGCGCTCTGTTGCACGGTAAAGGCGATTATCTGGCCTATAACGACGCGGAACATCCTCTGGCGCTGCAACTGGGCGGAAGTGAACCGGATGCGCTAGCGCGCTGCGCGAAAATGGCACAGGCGCGAGGCTATGATGAAGTCAATCTCAACGTGGGTTGCCCCTCCGATCGCGTGCAGAACGGCCGTTTCGGCGCCTGTTTGATGGCCGAGAAAGACCGGGTGGCGGCGTGTATCGCCGCCATGCGCGAGGCGGTATCGTTGCCGATAACGGTAAAAACCCGCATCGGTATCGACGAGCAGGACAGCTATGCGTTCCTCTGTGAGTTCATCGATACCGTCGCCGCTCGCGGCGGCTGTCAGACATTCATCATTCATGCCCGCAAGGCCTGGCTTAACGGTCTGAGTCCCAAAGAGAACCGCGAAATTCTACCGCTGGATTACGACCGGGTGTATCAGCTAAAGCGGGATTTCCCGTCGCTTCGGCTCATGATAAACGGCGGCATCACCACCCTGCATGATGCCCGGGAACATCTGCAGCGGCTTGATGGGGTCATGATGGGCCGCGAAGCCTACCAGAATCCGGGCATCCTGGTGCGGGTTGACAGCGAGCTGTTTGGCGACGCGGATCCCTTGCCGAATCAGGCGGCGGTGATTGACGCGATGTTGCCTTATATAGAGCGGGAGCTGTCTTGCGGCACGGTCCTTGGCCACATTACCCGCCATATGCTCGGGCTGTTTCAAGGGATGCCGGGCGCCCGGCAGTGGCGCAGCTACTTAAGCGAACACGCCCACCGCCCAGGCGCGGGTGTCGATGTGTTGATTAAAGCGCTATCCTGCGTCCAGCATTAATAATTGACTCAAGGGCTTTAAGAATTTTTGCGGCACATAACGGTCAAAACCAGTGTGACGGCTGTATTCGCTGAACTGACGCAAACAGTGTACTCCCGCTTTCTGATAGATACCCTGCAGCTTGTTCTCCACCGTACGGTGCGAAAGACCAAGATGACGGCCAATGACTTTGCTGCTCATGTTTTGCAGGACAAAAAAGATCACGTCCAGCTCGCCCTCGGTAAAGATCGGTTCCGGCGGATAAAACAGGAAATAATCGAGGCTTTTGCCGCATAACTGCTTTTGCAGCGAGACGTTCTCGACTTTACGCGCGTGGAAAATTGAGCCGATGCACTCACGGGTGATCTGATGGTAGAGTGGATATTTATCGAAAAAATAAGGCTGAATAAGCTTTTCTCGGCCGTAACAGTGGATTTCGATGGAGCAGAAGCGATCCTACTGTTTGATGGTACAACGGTCGTGGCGTTGGAAATGCGAGGCAAAATCCGCCACCGGTAACGGTAAATCATGATCGAAACAGCCGGGGATGGTGAAAAGTGCTGGATTAATATTCAGCAGATCGTAATAAGCAGAGTTGGCATAAAGATAGCGTGATTCAAGGTCCTTGACGCACCAAGGTTCACGGGACGATTCCCATAGCATTAGCAGCTGCGGTGCTATGACGCTATCCTGAGTATCGCGAGATAGGCAATCGCTGTTCATATAAAGTCCTTTTGAAAAATACCGCATAGCAATTCTATTTTTTACCGCAAATGTTATTTTTGATCCAGCCTGGCCCCCTATAAATTTATGATTAACAGCTTCGTTGATATAGCCAATCCGCCCTTTGTGTAATCTTCCCTCGGCCAAGGTTATTAATGAGGTGATAATTAATTTATTTATTTTGCTATCTGTGGGCGGCTATTGTTGCGCTTATTTATGTGTTTATGGATAGGTATGTCGATGACTCGTCAAGGGCAAGGTGGATAAATTGTCGTCTCGGCAAAAAAAAGGGGGCGATTATATCACGGGCTATGGGGCGTTAAGGAGGCAAGGCGCTGGACACAAAATAGGTAATGGATAGAGGCCAGTGAGATAAGTCAGCAAGCCGATGGCCGCGGATTCCATAAATGGGTATATCGCTGAGTAGGGAGAGGTGCTGGTTCCGGTCACGTCCGATCACTGATTCCGATTTCACCCGATCACTGATTCCGGTCGCCCGATCAGCGATTCCGATTCTGTCCGATCACTCATCTTCTGTTCCGCCATACTCTGGAGACTTTTAGCTTCCGGGGGTATGGCATGGCACGTAAAAAGAAGAACGCGAGAACAGAAATGT
>NZ_JBLKSS010000139.1:0-15730 GCF_047607725.1 Sodalis sp. (in: enterobacteria)
AAAAGATGGCCGTCGCGCTCCTCCATATCAAAAAACAGGTCAGCCTGGCGCACCAGGTGCCCCTGCTCGGCCTCGCTCAGGATGTCATACACCCGGCGGATATCGATGCCCAGCGAAGGGTGCTCGGCCACCTGCTGGTAACGCAGATGGCGGTCATCAGCGGTCTGTGGCTGCGTCAGGGTGCGGCGGCGCAACAGCCGGCCATAAATATCGGTGAACATGCCCATTACCAGCCTCCACGGGAAAAGCCCAGCCGTCCGGGGTGACGGTCACCGGACAATGAGCGGTATTCGGTTTTCGGGCCGTGGCTCACGGCCAGCGTCCAGAGCATATGCAGCGCGTCCGGGCCGTCGTCATGGTCGGCGCGGGGAAAGTGGCGCAGCTGCTGTATCAGGGTGGTCTGGCTGGCGTGCAGCCGGATAAGCCCGTTTTCCATATGGGGCTGCAGGGTCTCGATACGTAACAGCTTGTCGGCATGGGGGATAATGGCCCGCGCCGGCACCGGGTGGCCCAGCTGCGCAGCACGCTTAATCAGCTCGGTGCGCAGAAACTCCTGAAACTGCACCGCCTCAATGCCCCAGACCAGGCAGTGGTATTCTTTTTGCAGGGCAATAATGTTACTGATAATGGCATCCGGCAGCCGCTTGCGTATCTGCGCTTCCACCACATCCAGCACGCCGGTGGTGCGATTAAAGCCGCCAACCAGCAGCGCTGACGGGTCACGGCTGGCCCCGGCCTTGCCGAGGCTGGGGTCGCAGGCCCCGTAGAAGACCCACTCGTTAAGCCGGTTGACCCAGAAATGCAGGCAGTGGGCAAACAGCGCATCTTCACCGCTGACCGGATCATTCTGGTACTCGGCATCAAAGGTGGCGTGACCGTCACGGGCGCGGATATGCATCAGGGTCAGCAGCGGACGGGCGGACCAGGAGACTTCCGCGCCTTCCTCCATCTCGGTACGGTGTGACGTATAAAAATCCTGCGCCGCGTCGGCTCCCTGGTTACGCAAGAGCTGCTCCCAGGTCTCCCACAGCGACAGATTGACCGGCCACTGGCGCGCAGGGCCTTAAAGCGCGCCTGCCGCCATAGCGGGTTATTCAGGGTGCGTGACAACACCGAGTCGTAATGCAGGATGGTGCCGATATAGACCACATCGAGTTTTGCTCCTGCGCCTCCCAGCGGCAGCACGGTTTTTCTCAGCCAGCTTTCCAGTTTGTCGCGCTGGTCCGGGTTGCGCACCTGCTCGTCGTTCTCAATATCGTCCAGTATCACCAGGTCAGGGCGGTACGGCCCGTGGCGCCGGCCGCGCAGCTTTTTACCGCTACCGGCCACCTGCACCTTGATATCGTTGCGCGTCAGGACGGTGCCCATCTGCCAGACGCGGCCCACGCCGCAGGCTTCGGGGAAGTCCGCCAGCAGCCGGGGGTTAAATTCCAGCTCGGCCTTGATGGCTTCGAGCATCGGGTACGCCTGGTCGATGGAATCCATCACCACCAGGGCATAGTGCTTGATGCCGCGCACCAGACACCACAGCACAAACAGCTGGCTGACCAGCGTTGACTTGGCTTCCCCACGCGGCGCGGCGATGGCGTCCTGCTCGCCTTTGGGGCTGGCGACGATTTGTGGCAGGCGCTGAAACAGGTAACGATGCAGTTCACTGGGGTCGGCATGACGGATATAGTGCGGAAAATAGGTCTGCACAAAATAGCGATAGCCGTTCACCGGGTGAGCCACCTGTGAACGCCGCGCCGCCATGGCCTCGGCCCCGGTATCAAAGCCCAGGCATTCGGCCTCGATGGTGCGGCGCAGGCTGGAGGCCAGCGCGGCCAGCGAGTGCTGGAATTCACGGATGGAAAATTTCGTCGCCATACAGGCTCCCTACCTCAATCGGCACACGTCGCTTATCCCTCAGCAATCTGACTCCGTCTGATAAGCATGGCCGCCTCCATGGGGCCACTCAGCATTTGCAGGGCTATCCACATCGATTCGGCGAAAACAGCGCGGTTCGTCTCGCTATCTGAAAAATTGTCGCGCACTAACGACACCAGTTTATTGACGGTGTCGATGCGCTCCTGCGTATAAAATGTTGTGTCTTTAGTCATGATGTCCCCCTTTTAAATCACGTTTAAACGCCATGATGACGCTCAGCCAGTACCGCATTAATGCGCGACACCAGGGTCTCGGCGACCGTGTCAACGCTGCCGGCAACACTCGCCAGACGTAAAAAATGCGCACCGTCGCCCAGACCGACATAGACATCCTCGCCAACAACCCTGACCACGCTGACATCGTCCGGGTCGAGGTACGCGCCCGGCAACAGCTTGACCAGCTGCTTCATGCCAGCGCCGCCTCTATCTGGGTTTTGATGCGGGTTGACGCCTGGAACGGCGTTTCGCCATAGGCGACATCCACGGTATGCACCGCACCGTCGCGCAGCTTGACAAACACCTCGCCGCCGTTGCTGACCCAGACCTTGGTGATTTCTGCCGCGATAACAGCCACGTCATCCCGGATTTCAACGAATTGATTAGCCATAATGTTTTTCCAGTACCGGCCCGAAAGCCTCAAGAATGTCAACAAACGCCGCCAGATGCCGGGGGTGTTTGTCCTGAATAAACGCCGAGAGCAGCTTCAGGGTCTCCATGGCGGTGGCCAGCTGGCTGGTCTCGGGCAGGATTTTTTTGCTGGCGGCAATCGACTTGCTCCACGCATCCGTTAAGCGTGCCAGCAGCTCAACCCGCTCTGCGGCACTCAGTGTGTCAGCCAGGTTGACCTTTTCCAGCGTCTCCTGAAACTGCGCCATCAGGCTGGTCAGGATGGCGCGAGCGATATCTTCCGGCGCGCCGCTGGCCAGCAGATGGGCGCTGCGTATCACTTCCCAGTCATCGCCATTCTCCAGCGCCTCTTTTTTCCAGCGCCGGGCCGAATGCACACTGACGCCGCACTGGATTGCCGCCAGATCCAGAGACAGGTTGCCGAACACATAGGCTCGGCGTAGTCCCTCGCGGGTGGCCTTGGGATGCGCCATTACACCCCCAGTCGCGCCCGGATCAGCGCCAGCCCGGTGGCGACCACGCCGCCGGTCACGGCACCGGCGGTAGCGYCCGCCCGTGCGCCTTTCACCTGCAGGCGGTCAAGGCGGCGGTCGATACCGTCAAGCTGGGTACGAATGGTGCGCAACTCGGTCAGCACCGGCGATATCACGTCCTGTGGCTCCATGGATAAAGCTCCTCGTTATTTGTCGGCCTTGCGGTCGAGCTTGTTATCAATACGTTGAATGCTGTCCTTGATGTCCTGCATCATGCCGGTCATCAGATGCAGATCGCGCTGTGCATCCTCACGCCGTTGATAGTCCTGCCGTACCTGGGTCAGTTCATACTGCAGGCGTCGCAGTTCTTCACTGACGCTTTTAAGCCACAGGCCGCCGAGCGCCGATAGCAGACTCAGGGCAATATTGAAGGCCAGATCAAGGCTCATCGCGCGGTCCCTCCTGTGCGCTATAAAAAGCGTTTATCGCCTGCAACTGGGCCTGCAGGGTCAGACACCAGGCCCCGTAGTCGCTGGCATGGTGCAGCAACGCCTCCGGGCCAAGCCCCTTTACGGGGGCGGCGGCATGGGTGGCMGCACCCACAGGTTGGCCGGCGGGCGCGGACAGGGAAGCATTATCGTCGGTGGGGTAGCCGAGGGCGGCGCGGTAGCGCTGCAGCCCATCAGGCCCCAGACCGGTATAAGCAGCGCCATCATGAGCCACCGCATGGGCAATACTCCTGTGTAACTGTTGGGTTTTCAGCGTCAGGGCGTGCTGTGTGGTCTCCAGCTGCGTGCTGAGCCGGTCATTGGCCCCCTGCAGCTGTTGCTGCCGGGCCAGGGCGCTTTCCAGCGCCTGTTGTGTGGCCTGCGCCTGCTGGCGTTGTCGAGCTTCACACTCGGCCTGCCGGGTGGCGAGTGTTGCCTGGGCGACCAGCCTGGCCTGCTGAGCGCCGCGCCAATAGCCTGCACCGCCAGCCAGAGCGGCAACCAGTACGACTATCCACCACGGACGGCGAATGAACTTAGTCAGTGCGAGTAACAGCGCCATCGGCCTCTCCCTGTTTACGGGCGCGCCGTCCGGCGCTAAAGCGGGCGACGCCGCCATGGGTGACCCAGGAGCCGAGATAGACCCCGAGCGTCAGGTCGGTCTCCTGACGGCTCCAGGCACAGCCCAGCACCACCAGGGAGCTAACCAGAAACGCGCCGACGATAATGACATCGGAGGTCGACAGCCGCCCCTCGGGGTTGGTGACCAGCTCGGCCAGGCGCGCCATCATGGGATCAGCTCACACAGATGGTCGCGCAGGGGCGCGAAGTCCTCGGACTCCCAGTGCGGTACCGAAAAGCCCGGACACAACTTGCTGGAAAATTCATTGTGGCCGTGCAAACTGGCCTCGGGCCAACGCACACGCAGCGTCAATACCTGGGTGCGCAGCACGGCCCACTGCGCCGACGTAAACTGGTCGGTGCCCACCAGGCAGAGACCCAGCGAGTCCTGGTTATAGCCGCGCACATGGGCACCCACTTCTTCCACGCCGCGCCCGGTCAGCAGCTGACCGTCAGCGTCAATCACCCAGTGGTAGCCGATGCTGGTCAGACCGTTATCATTGGCCGGGGCGTCACGGTGAAAACCGCGCGCCCGGTGCCAGCGGTCAATCACCTGTGCGGCGTTTTCACCGTCTCGGCCCAGAACGCGACCATTGGGCGTGGCGGCGCAGTGAATGATGATGCGATGAATGACGCGGGACATAAAAAAACCTCATGCAGAACATGAGGCTATTGTGGCGAAAGGCGGCCGGCGGTGCCGGTAACGGGGGCGTAGAGGGTAATACTCAGAACAAGGTGGGTTGCTCCGGCGGCGGCCCCGCCTGACGCTGGCGCACCAGCTCGGCCAGGAAGCAGCGGTTACGCCAGGCGCGCCACGCCTTGTCGCAGCGAGGGATATACAGCTCCTCGCCGCCAAAATGGTGCATCAGCAGCGTCACCTGCGCCGGCGTCAGCACCTCCTGCAGCAGGGCAATGCGTCGCTCCCCCGCGCCGCGCAACCCCTTGCCGATGCGAAACGGCACCCCGCCGAAATGGCGGATAAGCGCCTCGGTGGCCGGAAAGCCTATCAGGCCGGCAATCTGCTGCACCGACTCTGGCAGCAATGCCTGCACCTCGGCGTAATCGGGCTGCAGCGACGGTTGCATTACAGTCTCCCGTGCCGTTTGGCGTCCATAATCAGCATTTGCATCAGCCGGCGCACCTGCGCATCATCGAGCCATTCTACGGGCTTTTTTTCGCCCAGCATACGCGCAATCATGCCATCGAGGTAGCCCCAGGGCCGCCCGGCACTGGCGAGCAGCGCCTCAATCTTGCTGAGCATCCCCTGACGTCCCGCTGCCACACGGGGCTTGCGGCCCTGTTTGGGTAACGTGGTAAAGCCCTGGCTGCGCATATAGCGCACCACCCGCGCCAGCTCGGCGGCAGTGCAGTCCTTGGCGCTTTGCTTACCGGTCTCGCGCAGCAGGACGCCCCGGTAGGTCTCTTCATCCCAGCTGAGTTTATTTTTACCCGTATGCACCACTTTAATCAGATTTTTCATGAGCATCACTCCGAAGGTTAACCGCATGAGGATGTTGTCCCGGCGAATGTCTCTCCCTCTCACCGAAGAAAGGCACTGGGGGTAATAACCCCAGTGCGGTCAAGGCGCGCTTGCATTGGGCAAGCGGGTATTCGATGACTGACGCATAAGACTTGCCATCATCAGGAAATAATCGTTGCCAGGCGGCATGCGCTATCTTGACCTGGTGCAGGGCATCGGCCAGCGCATGATGCTTTTCCCCGTCAAACGGGATGGCGCGCGCATCAATGCCTGACAGCCGCACCAGGGTGCGCAGGTCGGCGACATCCCAGAATGACCAGGGGTAGCGGTCATTGCCCTGGTCGTCTTTTTGCGGGTCAACGCGGTCGAACCAGCTCTCCAGCAGGGCAATATCGAATACCGCGCCGTTACCCCAGGGCACACGAGGCTTGGCGCAGTGGGTGGCGATAAACGTCCGCAAGGCGCGCGCCACAACATCGGGACGTGCTTTACCGCCGAATGCCTCGTGACGGGCGTCATCGCTCTGTTTTTGCCACCACAGCAGGGTCTCTTCCTCTGGCTCACCGTATTGGCGTGCGGCCTGATAATCGATACGTTCGTAAAATGTTTGACCAACCCGCCCCGTTGCCGGCTCAAACATCACCGCCGCCACCGACAATATCGGGCAGCCGGCTTTTTTACCCAGCGTTTCGATATCGAGCATCACGTTATTCATGGGTCTGTTCATCACTTGTCCTCAATGCTGTTTTTTATAAAGCATTACCGCCTGTTTCATTTGCTGGCGAATAGCGTCTGAATAAATCATGCGTTGCCGGGCGTCATAAAAACGCAGGCTGAAGGGCACCGGAACGAGGCGTGACTCCTGCACCAGACTGCGGTCATTAAGATAATAAACACAGCGATTACCGTTATCCCTATATTCACATTTAATCACACGATATAACATGTTTATGTCCTCCCGAGCGGGTTGAGAAAAACAGGCATGACGTTTATTTGGCGCAAGCCAGCACCGGCGGATTGACGCCATTCTAAAACAGAGCATTAATGCATTATTTATTCAGCGTTTCAGTGTCAGCCACAGAATATTCGCAAAATAAGGCGCGCAATTAATTTCAACCACAGTACAGGTGGTTAAATCTTTTGCCCTGTCCAGGGTCCTTATTAAGGTGCCATTTTTTAAAATCCGGTTAGGTTGATAAATAAAAGTGGCACCGACCGGATAGCACTGATTAAACTGTTCTGCCTTCATGATTCATACCCCGGCAATATCCAGCGACAGCGGCCGATATTGCCCGGTCTCGTCGATACGCTCATAAAGGCGGATATAGCTCTTGCTGGTCACCACCTGCACCGCTTCCGCCAGTGCATCCATTGCCCGCAACCAGCGCGGGTCGGTAATATCATGGCGACGCAGCTGCAGAATACGGGCCGGATTAATATCACCGTTCTTATCGGTGGAAAACGCCTGGTCAATAATGGCCAGCCGTTCCGGGCGCGCATTCTGCGTCCATTCCGTCATGCAATCATCAATCAATGCCTTGGCGGCTTGAATACGCTCATCAAAGGTAATGCGGTCCTGCAGGACGCGGATAACCTTGTAACGGCCATCAAAGGAATACAGCGTCACATTGCCTTTTCTGCCGCCACGTTTTACCCCGTACTGCTCAATCGACAGGTCAATCAATGCCTGGATATCGACAAACGCGCGGTGTTTAAAATCTCTTAATGCCTCATGCAGCGGCCGGGCGCGCGCCACAATATCTTTAACCAGCGCGTCGCGCTCCTTATCAATGGGTTTTACCATGGCGTCGGGTATCAATACGCCTTTGGCGTCCTGCCAGTAGCCGGCAGGTACTGTATTGTCATGTAAGTTAGTGGACATGGGGGACTCATTTAATCCTGTTTTCGTTTTCACCGATTTCAGAGAAATACATCTCTATCAGTTTAAGTAATAGGCGTGCACATTTATCTTCATGTGGTGTAACCTTTTTTTGTTTAGCACGGACATTCGCATGAGTGCCTTTTTCATCATCCAGAAGAGTCACTGTTATTTTAATTGGCATGATAACCTCAATGTAATGACGCTGACCAAATCACCCGGCACCCACCTTTCATAAATGCCCCTTGCTTAAAACCACCCTGTGCGTTTTTGCCCACGGTGATATAATCCGCCTGCCCCTGTTTTAATAACTGCTCACAGAACGGATGGTGTTCAATACGGATAACGGGTTTGCAATTATGCAATATCACGCTTTTTACGCTCACGCCTCTTATCGTCAAATAACGAATAACGGCTTCTGCCTGCGTCATCGCGGCGATAAGATGATTGTTAGTCGATGCCGCTTTATGATGGACTGACATACTTTCCTCCTTCAATGAATTAGCATTTCTGCATAGCGGTCGATTAACGTCACGGAAATCCCCTGATTGCCGATAGCGCTTGTCCGGGCCACCCCGCGCGCCAGTTTAAACAGGCGGCGATAATTGTCCCGTGAATGCTTGCGAAAGGCGGCGGCAATCTCCGGCGCAAGCGGCTCGCCCGATGCTTCACCGTTCGATAACAGGCTGCCCAGAATGGCACTGAAATCCTCGGCTTCACTTTCTTTCTTACGAGATTCCAGGTCTAACGCCATACCCACCCGGCTATAGAGCTGGGCGTACTCCCCGCGAGAGCCTTTCAGATTGAGCAGCAGGCGCGGCATGCCCGCCAGCACAATGGCCACCCCGGAACGGTCGTGAATGCGGCGCAGGACCTCAAGCGCCCTGTAGGGCAGCAGTTCAGCCTCGTCAACCAGCACCAGCCAGTGCTTGTCACGCAGCCCCTGCACACACTCCTCGACCAGCTCATGAATATTGCCGGTTTTTCGCAGACCCAGCCGGGCGCACAGCGCCTGCAATAACACCTTGGCGGTATAGCCGGGGTCGGCTTCAATCAGGATGACGCCTTATATTGGCGCTGTTGGCGCGCACATACTCCTTCAGCACCATGCTTTTTCCCATGCCTGCCGGGCCGTATATCACGCCGATATCGCCGAAGTCGTGCGTGGCACTAATCAGGTCCAGCGCCACCCTGGCCAGATGGGTCGGCACAAAATGCACCTTGATATCCCGCCGGTGGGCGCGCTCTGTCGCGCGGTCAAGAAAATCCCGCAGCGTACCCTCGACGTTATCAATATTGCCGTTGTAGACCCCCTTTAAATATTGTGAAATGGTCGCGCTGCTTAATCCGGTTTTATCGGCCACCTTGCGCTGGGTGTAGCCTGACCGTTCCATCAGCTGGAAAATACGTTCTCGCGTTGTCATACAATATATCCTTACCGGTTATTACCGACCTGCTTGATATCGTGCTCATATTCAGATTCAAATAAATACACCTTCTCTTTTTCAGGTGCCGACACCTTGGGTATCAGCAGGCTGTAATCGCTTTCCCTGGGCGCATCAATCACCGGGCGTAATTCGTCTTTCGCATCCTGAATCTTGCTTTCGGCCAGTTTAATGCGACGCTTGGCGCGCACCTCCAGCGCTTTTTCCACCCGCGAGACCGGCACCGGCGAGGCCGTATTGCCATTCCAGAGCGCAGTACAGAGATAAGCGCCGTCCATTTGGCGAATAATCACTTCGTCCGGATTATGGATATCGTAGGCCACCCTTACCGTCTGGCGGTCTACCTCAATCAGCTCCCTGGCAAAATACTGGTTATTCAACAGTTCAACCCAGCCGCGCTGGGCCACGCGTTTCTCTTCCGGCATAAACATCTCGCGCAGCTCGCCCGGCGTCAGGTATTCAATGTTGTCTCCTTCCTCAGCCAGCAGGGCCTTGCGGTAAGCAGCCGGCGTCATCGACTTGCCGTTGACCTTCGGCAGTGCGCTGTGCTCGTGGCTGTGGTTATAGCGCTGCACCTCCTCCTCGATGGCGTCTATCAGCTGCCGCCAGCTGGGCAATATCGCCAGCGTTTTTTGCTGAACAGGATTCAACTCCTTACCCTGACGCAAGGCATTCGACAGACTCAGCAGTTTTTGCCCCTGTACCCGCACCCCGTTGGGGTCAGCGCTTAGCCCGTTATAGGTCTGAAAGCGCAGAGCCAGACGACGAGGGAGAACCCCGTTAAGCCGCTCAATAATGCCCCGCGCCTGGGGATTGCCGGGGAGACCGGTAATATGCTCAATGCCCAGCCGGGGGAAAATCCCGGTGATATCCGCATCCAGCATCTTGTTGGTCTCACCACCGCCGTTATCGGAGTAGGCAAACAGCGGCTTGCCGTGGTGCTGGATGGCATAACGCCACGCATCGGCCACCGCGATGGCGTTCTCCGCCAGTGACAGGCTCCAGCCCACCAGATAGCAGGTGCGCCCATCGAGCACCAAAGTCAGCTCAGGGGTAAAGGGTCTCCCGTGTATCGGATGCGCCACTTTCATGTTCAGCGACTTGCCATCGGCTATCCAGCAGCCGTTCACCGGCATCTGCGCCCAATCCCGCTGCTGGTAAACCTGATACGCCTTAAGCGCCGAGCCGGTAACCCTGCCCTTGACCCTTCGGTTAGGCGCAACCCGCTTGACCATGCGATTGACCTTGTCGTAGGTCAGCAGGGCCGCCAGCATGGCAGGCTGGTCATGGTATTTGCCCTGCCAGTCTTCCTGAAATGCACGGTAGGCTTCCAGCACCGTCGGGCCACAGGCCCGGGCATAATGCGGCCAGAACAGGGCGTAAAACCACGTCATGTCTTCGGGACGCTGCTTCTTCGGCTGACCGGGAGCCAGTATCGCCAGACGCTCCTGGGGCCACTCAGCACTGAGATAGAGACTCACCCATTCCTGCAGGCTGCTTTTGCCCACCCCTTGCCGGGTGCGGCCCTTTTTGGCGTTGGCCAGCGTGGCGGCGCGCTGCAGGGCCTCGAGCAATGTGCCGGTCTTTGACTCCTCGGCGATAAAGGTCACCGCCGCAATGCGGGTCATGCCGGCCTGCTGTAACCGGATCACTTCCTGTGCCAGCATCATGCGCGCATCGGCAATCTGCTTCTGGTGATCGTTCAGGGCCTGCACCTTGCGGTCAAGCAGGGCCGGACATTGGCGCATGATCGCCAGCTCATCACGCGACTTGATGGCGGCGCTGTGCTTGACCGACTCATCAACCGGCTGGGCCGGGGCCTGCGCTATTAAAGATTTATAGTGCCGCTGTTTGATGATCTCGCGAGCTTGCTCTGGTAAACAATCGATGTGGTACTCGAAAGCCTTGGTGCCCGAACGCTTACGGACTAAATCGGGTGAATTTGCAGTCCGCTTATTCAATGACCAGCGAAGTCCCTGCAAAGTGCCAGGCAATCCGGGTAAACCGACTAACTCACTCACCGTAACAAACATAATTACGACACCTTGCTCACATAACGACTCGGCCAAATGCTGGCCGGATCCACATTGAGTGCATTAGCGATAATGCGTTCACCTTTGGGATAGGGACGATATAGCGCGTTTTTTAACGTGCTGGACGCCAGCCCCGAGCCACGGGAGAGATCTTGCATGGTGATCCCCTTCTTATGCAGGGAGGCCACGATATCAATCCGGTGCCAGTCACGATGATTCACTTCATTTCTATCTATCATTCGATTACCCTAAAAAGTTAACCATGCAGGTAAGTCATGGGGCTTACCTCTACTGCAAGTATTGATCTTGATTGGAATCAAATAAAGCAAAAAGTTAGCTTTATTTGACTCTTTTTGTGGTCAATGCGCGCAATTTTTTTAATCCTTTTGAATCAATAGATTAAGTGAAAAGAAAATGACAGATGAAAAAACAAATGAATTTGCTTTTGATGGGGGGAGCAAAGAAAGCTTTAGAGAGCGTTTAAAGATGCTGATTGGTGAACGCAGTATCCGTGCTGTTGCCAGGTGCTGGGGGTTATCTTTTTCTACATTAAATAATTACTTGAACAAAGGAACTGAGCCGTCCTTTACTGCAATACGGAGCATTGCATATAAGGAGCAAATCAGCCTTGACTGGCTAGCATTTGGATCATATGACAAGTTATCTAATAACTTAAAAGCTAGATCTGGAAAAACGGGGATAGATGATAATGGTGGTAAGTTAATGACTGCATGGCTCATGGTGCTTGATTCACTTGATGCGCAAGAAGCTCAAGCTATCTTGAGGATTATCCATAGGAAAGGGATTGAAGGAGTTATTTCGGCTTGTATGAAAACTGATACTACCAATGAAAATAATATCACTAGCAATGTTGAAAGAGCGTTGCTTGAACTCCCTCCCGAAGAGCAGGAGCGCCTAATGGCCTTACACGAAGCTAAAAAGGGGGCCGCACCTCAAGAGAATCAAATAGAAGACGTAACAAGCTTAGGCTATAAGAAAAGCGGAGTAGCCTAAGTAAATACTACGCTATTGCATGCTAAATTTATCATACTTAATTTAATGTTTTATATAATTATTTTTATTTAAAGATTATGCTCAAAAGGCGTTTAAACGGCTTTCAAACTTACTCAAACTACAACCAATTCAGTCCAGAATATAGTGCAAAAAAATCATTTTCTGATCATTTTTTTGCAATGAGTCCAGAATCCTTAAAATCGTTGTAAGCCGCGCCAATAAAGGGCTTACGACTAATCCAACGTTCCCTTTGATAGTCCAGAAATGCTTGCCACCCCACAATATCGCCGCGCTCACCGCCGTGATAATCACCCCGCTCGGGCTAATTATCGGCACCACCGCCGGATATCTCGGCGGCTGGGTGGATACGGTGTTGATGCGTCTGGTGGATATTTTCCTGGCGTTTCCCAGCTTGATTTTGGCATTGGCGTTTGTCGCCGCGCTGGGTCCCGGCCTTGAGAACACGATTATCGCTATCGCGCTCTCCTCGTGGCCGCCGATTGCGCGCCTGGCGCGGGCGGAAACGCTATCGATTCGCAAAATGGACTATATCGCGGCGATACGGCTAAAGGGAGCGTCCTCCTAGCATATCATCCTGCACCATCTGATGCCGATGTGCCTGCCCTCGGTGGTGGTGCGCGTCACGCTGAATATGGCCGCCATTATCCTGACCGCGGCGGGGCTGGGTTTCCTCGGCCTGGGCGCGCAGGCACCCAGCCCGGAGTGGGGCGCCATGCTCTCTTCGGGACGGGAATTTATGATGAATCACGGCTGGATCGCGGCAATCCTCGGTTTGGCCATTCTGTTTACCAGTCTGGCTTTCAACCTGTTAGGTGATGGCCTGCGCGACGTGATGGATCTCCGCCATGAATGATCTTCTGCTGGACGTCGAAAATCTTAATGTGGTGTTTAAAGGCGCTTATCAGGACCACTCCGCGGTGCGAAATGTGTCATTCACCGTCGGGCGGGGAAAAGTGGCCATCGTAGGGGAATCCGGCTCGGGTAAATCCCAGACCTGTCGGGCGCTGCTCAAGCTGACGCCCAAAGTCGGCCGTATCAGCGCCGACAAAATGCGTTTTGGCGATGTCGATTTGCTCAACGCCAGCGAGAAACAGATGCGCCGCATCCGCGGCAATCGTATTTCCATGGTATTCAGGACCCGAAATTTTCCCTTAACCCGCTGATGCGGATCGGCCATCAAATTACCGAAGCCTACCGTTTGCATACGCGCGTGAGTCAAAAAGACGCCCGGGACAAAGCCTTGGCGATGCTGGAATCCATGCATATCCGCGAAGCGGAACAGGTATTCCGGCTCTACCCCCATGAAATTTCGGGCGGCATGGGGCAAAGGGTGATGATTGCGATGATGCTTATCCCCGAGCCGGATCTTATCATCGCCGATGAGCCCACCAGCGCGCTGGACGTTACCGTGCGTCAACAGGTACTGACCATCCTTGATGAACAACTGGCGCGGCACAACACCGGTTTACTGTTTATCACCCATGACCTCAATCTGGTGTCGCGCTTTTGTCACCGGGTGCTGGTGATGTATGCCGGCCGCATCGTCGAGGAGATCGCGGCGGCGCAGCTGGAGCACGCTTGCCATCCTTATACCCGGGCATTACTCGACAGTCAGCCGCGTCTGCGCCATCCGGTGGCGACGCTTAGCGTCCCCGCACGCGATCCGGCCTGGCTGGACGGCCCGAGCTACCGTTATGGTGTCGCCCTATGAATGTGATTCCCAGCGCACAGCGCAGTATTGAAACCCTGGCATTAAGCATCGCCTTCGGCGAGGGACGTCAGCGCCGTCAGGTGGTCGACAACGTCAATATTCTCTTGGGACAAGGAGAAAGCTATGGCCTTATCGGTGAATCCGGCTGCGGCAAATCAACCCTCCTGCGCGCGTTGGCGGGCCTGAATCACCATTATCAAGGGCATATATCCTGCTTAACAACCGCGAGCAGCAGCACCGGCGCGACAAAGGCTTCTACCGGGATGTCCAGATGGTGTTCCAAGATCCCTATGCCTCGTTACATCCGCGCAAAATAGTATGGAATACTTTGCGAGAGCCGTTACAACTACAGGGGCTGGAGCGCCATGAGGCGCACATTAGCGAAGTGCTGAACGCCGTCGGCCTGTCAGACGCTTTTCGTTACCGCTATCCCCATCAACTTTCCGGCGGCCAGCGCCAGCGGGTGGCCATCGCCCGCGCGCTGATCCTGGAGCCGTCGATCCTGCTGGATGAGCCCACTTCAGCGCTGGACGTTTCTGTGCAGGCGGAGATCCTCAATTTGCTGAGTCAAATGCGCCGGCAGCGTCGATTGACCTATCTCCTCGTCACACACGATTTGGCGGTGGTGGCACACTTATGCGACAGGATCGGCATCATGTATCAGGGTAGACTTCTGGAGGAATTCACCGCCGGCGCCCGGCGACAACTGGTGCTACAACAACTGGGACTTCAACGCCCTCGGCAGCGTATGGCGCCAGCTGACCGGTGAGGCTATCCACGACGCCTTCGCGCGGCAGATAGCCGGCCCCATCGGCATGGAGGATTTTCGTCCCGCGCAGGATGGCGCCATGGAACCCGGGGATTTCTCGGACCACCCCGCCTATCCCTTTCGTCTCTCAAACCGTGACCTGCTTCGGTTCGGCCAGTTATTTTTGCAGCAGGGGACATGGGACGATCGGCAGGTGATACCGGCGCACTGGGTCCGCAGCAGCACGCTTCCCATCTCCCACGCCGGCTGCCGCGGCGCGTACGGCGCGATGTGGTGGGTCACGCGTGCCGGCGTCGCCTGGCCGGGGGTAATACTCCCCGATGGCAGCTATTCGGCGCGCGGCGCAGCGATCATTTTTGCCTGGTGATGCCGTCGATGGCCTTAGTCATCGTCCATCGTGTAGACACCGATACGCCTGGAAAAGAGGTGAGCCGTTTTCAAACCGGCCGGCTTCTACAACTGCTTATTGACACGCTCAACTCAAGGGACATTTTATCATGACCGTAATCGAGACTCTCGCCGCGTGGTGCGCGCAACCCAAAACGTTTACGCCGCAGGCCCGAAACCTGGCGATGGAGGCCATTACCGATACGCTGGCCTGTCTTTACGCGGGGCGAGATGATTTCTCCACCCGCGCCGTAAGCGATGCCTGGACAGTGCCCTACCGCTCCCCCACCGTTCAGGCCTTGATTAATGCAACCGCGGCGCACGCCATTGATTAGGACGATAACTTCGCCCCGGGCATGAGCCATGCTTCAGCGGTGCTGGTACCCGCGCTGCTGGCGGTGGCTCTGGCGGACCGGCGCGAAGGTGCGGCATTGATCGACGCTTACCTGATCGGCCTGCAGGCCCAGGCGTGGATCGGTGAAACAGTAGAGCGATCCCATTACACCACCGGGTGGCATGGCACACCTCCACCGTGGGATGTATCGGTACAGCCGCAGGCGTGGCCTGGCTGATGGGGTTAGACGAAGCCGACATTGCGCTCGCGCTCAGTATCGCGGTAAGCCTGGCCAGCGGCGTAAAAGGGCAATTCGGTACACCGCTAAAACCGTTTCACGCCGGCATGGTGCAGATTCCGACGTATCCGATCATCTGTTCCAGCGACATCCGATCAGTTATTCCGATATTTTCCGATCACCCATTCCAGTGATATTCGATCACGTGTTCGCTCATCTTCTGACTCGGTTTTAGTCTATTTTTCCTGTGCTGGCTACTCCTTGCTCTTTGCGTAGTGATTCGCC